>JAQCMZ010000191.1 GCA_028274825.1 Haloferacaceae archaeon | reverse complement strand
GGCAGTCTCTTGGGAGTGGCCACCCCGGGACTCCTCTCCTCAGCTGAGGCGAAGTCCCTGTGTTGTGTGTGCCACAGGGGCTTCGGTCAGTGTCACCAGACTCGGAGTTACTTGCATCGGTGACGATAGCCCGATGCTTGGTGTGTGATGTAATTCCCACATCGGGGCACACCCTGCCCTGTTTCCAGCGTGGGCGGACACTTGAACCGCCACTTTTCGGACACTCGGCTACATCGGGGTCGTAACCAATGCGCCGACGCTGGCACAGACGCCACTGTCCAACAAAACCGGTCGGAATCCCCCACTGTGACGGCGCGTATCCACGCCGTGAACGACGTGGGAGTGCGCCTGTTCTGCATATAATCTGGCTGCTGTCACACAGAAGAACTCACGTGATAACTCCTGGGGAGGGCAATAACCCTGTCCGGACGACAAATGTCAATAACTATTGTTCGGATTCCTGAAGACGACAGCCTCTCAATTGCAAATCAAAAGGGAGATGAAATTGTCATGAATAGTAATCAATAACTGTTAGTAGATAGACTACTTTGACATGTCCAACGCTAATAGATTCGGAGCAGAGCGTGTTAATAACATCTACCGCGAGGGAATGTTAGAAGACACTACACCGGACATGCCGGTGTCTTTCGAAGATCTTCGCGAAGAGGCTCACGAGGCCATGAGCGAGGAGGGACGTGCCTATGTGCACGGTGGCGCGGGGAGTGAAGAGACGTTTGAGCGAAACAAAGACTTCTCAGAGTGGCGGATCGTCCCGCGTATGCTCCGTGGTGTGGAGGAGCGAGATCTGAGCACTGAGTTTATGAATCAAACTCACTCGTATCCGTTCACGCTGACCCCGCTCGGGGTTCAGTCACTCCTCCACGACCAGGCGGAAATCGGGACTGCCGCGGGGGCGTCGGATCTCGATGTCCCGTTGACTCTCAGTTCACTCTCGTCGACGACGATGGAGGATGTCGCCGAGGAGATGGGTGACACACCGAAAATGTTCCAGTTCTACTGGTCTTCCGACAAAGCTATCGCGAAGAGTTTCCTCACCCGTGCAGAAGACGCCGGTTACGATGCGATTGTCGTCACTGTCGACGCGCCGATTCTGGGATGGCGCGAGCGACTCATCGAACGGGGGTACTATCCGTTCCTCGAGGGCGAGGGTATTGCTAACTACTTCTCTGACCCGGAATTCCGCTCACAGTTAGACCAGCCGCCAGAGGACAACCCGGACGCGGCCGTGGAACACTTCCTCGATATTTTCGGCGACTCCAGTCTCACCTGGGACGACCTGCAGTTCGTTCACGATAATACCGACCTGCCGGTGGTGATCAAGGGGATTCTCGACCCTCGTGATGCTCGTCTCGCTATCGAGTACGGCGCGGACGCTATCGGTGTCTCGACTCACGGCGGCCGTCAAGTCGACGGCTCTATCACCGCGTTCGAGGCACTGCCGGCCGTCGCCAACGAGGTCGACGGAGAAGTGCCAATCAGCTTCGACAGTGGCGTTCGTCGGGCATCTGACGCGTACAAAGCACTCGCGCTGGGGGCTGATAGTGTTCTCATTGGGCGACCGTACGCGTACGGTCTTGCAGTTGGCGGCGCCAGTGGAGTGCAGACGGTTCTCAAGAACTTCATCGCCGAATTCGATCTGACGATGGGGCTCGCGGGCAACAGCAGTGTCGAGGAGATCAGTTCCGATTCACTCAAACACGAGACGGAACTGTTCGATACAGTCCAGTAATACGCCAGTCTCACACTCCTATTCGTATCGGGGACGGCTTGTGTCGTGTCCGTGGAATCGCTCGCCGGTGACGACCATCGACCGGTGGCTTCTGAGTCAATTACAAAGCCACACGGATGATTCCGAGGGCGAATACGCTGGTCCCGATAAGGCCGAGAAATACCAGTCCAACCGGCTTCAGCCCGGTTTCGCGCATCCTCGTCAGATCCAGTTCCATTCCGAGTCCGGCAAACGCAAACAGGAACAGCCATCGATACGAGTGCTCGAGCGCGAGCACCTGACCTGTAGTGAAGATCCCACTGTTCGTCAGGAGGACGACACCGATAAAGCCAAACACGAACTTCGGGAAACTCGCCCAGACCACCCCGAGTTGCGGGAGTTGTGACCCTGATTGTCCGGTGGGCGTGTACGCAAGTGAATACAAGAGCACAGCAATCCCGATGAACGTGTTCCGCGTCAGTTTCGTGATCGTCGCCCATCGACCCGCGACATCGGAAAACGCGAAGCCAGCCGCCGCGACCGGGCCTGTGCTGTACATACTCACCCCGGCCCAGACGCCAAATTCGATTGCTGAAAGCTCTAACAGGCGACCGAGAAACGGGAACGTGAACAGAGTGAGAATATCGAACAGCAACACGGTCGCGACAGTATAGGTGATGTGTTCTTTTTTCGCGTCGATCGCGCCAGCGGTAGCGACAACTGCCGAGACCCCACCAGATGCCGGCGCCCGCGGCCAATAGCGAGCCCATCTGTGTTGGAACGCCGAATATGACGCGACCGAGGAGCTCTACCAGAAGGACCGTCACCGGGATCATCATCAGCACGATTAGGATGACACGTGGACCAGCACGGACTAACGCCTCGAGAGCGACACGCGAACCCATGAGAACGATCCCCGCCTCCAAGAACAGTTTGTGCACGGCTATCCCTCGCGTCGCCCACGAGGGGATAGTGACCGTGTTTGCGAGCACGAGTCCGAGCAGGATCGCGGGGACTAATGGGCTGCCGACAGCCACCACAGCAGCAATCCCCTTCGCGAGGAGGCCGATCCCGACTAGGATTGCGATTCCGGGGAGTGTCCGTCGGAGATATTCGATCATTTCACCATGGAATGGGCACGCCCAGAGAGACTGCCCCGACGATACACCCGCTGAAGAGGATCGCTTTCACGTCACGGGGGAGTTGATGATAGTAATCGAGACAGCACTGAACTACTCTTGAGTGTGTCAGAGAGAAATTATTAGAGATCATGTGTTAGTTGAGGCACTAGTCCACACCTCACCTCATTCAATCTGCAGTACATCCCGTTGTTGTGTATATGCACTGGTGATTCCGAGAGTTTGCGATACGGTTGTCAGACAGCCTCGAGTAGGTGATGGTAGTGGAGGTGTGCAGAGTGAATAGTATACTTAGATTGCACATCGAGTGCAAATGAGTATTCCGGCTTTATAGGTGGAACAGGCGCACTCCCACGCCGTTCACGGCGTGGATACGCGCCGTCACAGCGGCAATTCCCGACGGGTTTGTTCCAAAACAACGTGTATGTAGGTGTCGGCGCACTGGGGACGACCCCAGTGTAGCCGAGTGCCCGACAACTGGCGGTTCGAGTGTCCGCCCAGACTGGAAACAGAGTGTGCCCCGATGTGGGAATCACACACCAAGCACTAGCCAAGTACTCTCAGAGAAAGTCACTCCGAGTCCGTCGAAGTCTGCCGGACTCCCCGTGGCCAACACAACACTGGGAATGCGAGTCCGACAACGGAGAGGAGTCCCGGGGTGGCCACTCCCAGGAGACTGCCCAGTGACCGGTCACTCACCGATTCCAACGGTGTGTTGGCTTGGGAGTCTGCAACCCTGCCACTCCCAATTCAGCGGTGGCGTGGGATTCGGCCGCGTGACCGCGGAGGAACATATCAACTGTCCTCACGGCGGATTTTTCTGCTAACCCTCTCACAGCGCCGTTAGTTGTCTCTCGGTAAAGTACCGAGGTCAAATGGTCCGAGAATCGGCGATCCTCGTTAACACGGAAACCACAGAGTTCTAAACGACTCCGAGGGACTCGGCCTGTTCCGCTTGTAGACCAAACTGAGTGTCTGGGTGTGACCCCCGAGATGGGCCACTGTGTAATTTTCACCTGAACAAGATGACAGTTAGAATTGCTCTGTTGAATAGCGGTGATTGTGTGGACAAGGTGGATATGAATCGGCTCGTGAGCTGATGAGCCGCATGGTCTCAAAGTCGGTGTTGATAGACCGGGTCTCAACAACCGCTATTCAACAGAGCAGTTAGAATCTATTCTTAATCTGCTGAATCCCCCTATTTGTCTTTCTGTGTTGAGCTTTCTCGCTTGTTTCACCATATAGGTATGAAGACCCTCGTTGATGCGGGAATTGCTTAGATTCCTCTGGTTCTACATGTTGAATACGGTCGGACACGTTCTGTTGCCATTTGAGGCCGGACGACCGATCGACCTTCCAATGAACGTAAACACGATTCAAGATACGCGGGTACTTGACGCCCTTGGCGACGACACTGCTCGCGAGATGCTGACCCAACTAGAGGAACCTCATACAGCTGACGAACTCGCTGAAGTGTGTGAAGTCTCCACATCTACCGCGTATCGGAAGCTAGAATTGCTCTCGGAGGCCGGACTCGTCAACGGCACGGTTCGAGTTCGAGCCGACAGATGTCAGGAAACGCTTTATCATCGCGTTTTCGACGGGCTTCAGGTAGTCCCAGACGGAGACAGCTTCGCTGTCCAAGCGGATCGAGAAGAAGAGGAATTAACTCGGCCTGTCGGATTCTCGGACTGATAGGTCCGAGTGACTTGTCTCAGGATTTCGCTTCGAAGCACTCGTATCGAAGAGTTCGACACACTCGAAAACCAGTGCGATCAGTCTGTATGAATTGATCATTTCCTAACAGTGGCTGGCAACATGACTAGCGTGTCTCTGTACCCGCGTTAGCTAGACTCAAAACGGTGGGTTGCTCATTCTGTTCCCAGTGACGAAAATGAAGTTGCCAACAACTGCAGACCGACCGAGACCGCGGCTCTCGCCGCAGTGATGAGACGCGATTCGTTGTTTTGTCTTATTCTATTCTGTCCCATTTGACCCCGCCCCGGCGAACACAACCTGATCTGTGATTGCTCAACGACCCGCACGACAGTCTCCCGAGGATTTACGAGTGGTAGAAGACGGCTGCTACGGGATCTGGCCACAAGGGCGGGTTATTCCTCGAAGACTTCCTCGAGTAACGTAGACTGTGCAGCCGCGAGATGCTCTGCGAACGTCGATGTGCCAATATCCAGCGAGGCGGCCACCTCTTCTGCGGACGACTCACGGGGATACGCGAAGTATCCCAATCGATAGGCGGTCCGGAGGACTTCTCGCTGGCGGCTTGTGAGTCGCTCTCTATCCACGACAGTCGCATCGGTCCCTTCTGCTTCAGCATCGCGCACGAGATATCGCAACCGGACGACACCACCCAACTCCTCGAGTTCCTCGACTACTCCTGACAGCGGATCGGTCGACGGAAGATGAAGCGTAAGTGACAGGCAGTTCTTCTCAACTCTCACATCCGCCACCGGACACCCGAGCGCTTCCACTATCTCACACGGGCAGTCAGCATCATTGTCACGTTCGACTCGGTGAACAGTGTTTTCTCCAGCATCAAACACAGTCGCCGCGTCAACAGCTGATGTCGCCCGAAACTCCTCAACAACAGTCCCACCCGAGTTGGCCGTCCAGTTGACATCGCGGATCCGTGCATCATCCTCGGTCGCTAACTCCACAACCGGGCAATTTGGAGGCTCTTCCACTGTCAGACGGGCTCGAATGCCGACCATACATTTCATTAGTACCCGTCCTACATAGCCTCAGTTCCGGTCACATGGGGCATTTTAAGGCCCGTAACGCTCCGGCTCTGTGTTTCGGTCGGCGCGGTCTAAGCGAGAACGATGTCGAAGGGCACACAGGGCGACCGAGGAGTCGGTGTACCGGCCCCGGATCCCGGGGCGTTAGACGACGAGACAATCGCAATTGTCGGTGCTGGATTTGGGGGGCTCTCTGCGGCGGCGCATCTCGGGGCCGCAGGTGCAGACGTGACTGTATTCGAGCGTCACGAACAGGTTGGTGGTGTTGCTGGCCGGATCGAACGCGACGGATTCCGGATTGATACTGGCCCGTCCTGGTATCTGATGCCAGAGGTGTTTGAGCGGTTTTTCGGGCGATTTGGGCACTCTCCAGAGGAGTTTTACGAGACGACTCATCTCGATCCACATTATCGGGTGTTCTGGAAAGATGGAGATAGCATCGATATCCCGCCCAGCGCCGACGCGGCAAAACAGCTGTTTGAGTCGCGTGAAGACGGCGCCGGGTCTGCGCTGGACCGGTATCTCGAGGAGGCTGAAGAGGCATACCGGATCGGGATGGACCGATTCGTGTACACGGATCGCTCACGATTCCGTGACATGCTGGATCCAGACGTGGTGCGGTCAGCCCGGGGGATCTCGCTTCTCGGCACCATGGACGACCATGTCGCGAAGTACTTTGACGATCCGAAACTCAGACAACTGGTCCAGTACTCGCTGGTGTTCCTGGGAGGATCACCACACAATACACCGGCATTGTACAACTTGATGAGTCACGTCGACTACAATCTCGGTGTGTACTATCCTGACGGCGGGATCGCTTCCGTCGTTGACGCAGTGGCGGAGGTAGCTCGCGAACAGGGAGTGACGATCGAGACGAGTGCTGAAGTCGAGACCATCACCCCGACTCCAAACGGCCACGAGATCACCGTGAACAACCAGCGAGTCGGCGCTGACCGTGTCGTCGCGAACGCGCCGCCCTCGTCTGTAGAATCGGAACTTCTCCCGACTGGGTGTGTCGACCGGTCCAGTGATTACTGGGAGACACGCACGTATGCCCCCTCGGCGTTTCTGCTGTATCTCGGGGTGGAAGGCAGTCTCGACCAGTTAAAACATCACACGCTCGTGCTTCCGGCAGATTGGGACCCCCATTTCGAGTCTATCTTTGATAACCCTGGCTGGCCCGATGACCCAGCCTACTACGTCAGTGTCCCCTCCCGTACCGACGATGGTGTCGCGCCGGACGGTCACGAGACGGTCGTCGTTCTCGTCCCGATTGCACCCGGGCTTGAGGACGGTCCTGAGCGGCGTGATCAGTTCCGCCGACAGGTGTTAGACGATCTGGCTGAGTTCACCGGCGCAGATCTCCGTGACAGGATCGTTCTCGAGGAGGTTGCCTGTATCTCGGAGTTCGCAGATCGATACAGCGCCCCGGGAGGCACCGCCCTTGGAATGGCACACACATTATTTCAAACCGGGCCACTCCGACCGAGTCACCGCGTGCCCGGCGTTGACAAGCTGTATTACGTGGGTTCTTACACTAATCCGGGAATCGGCGTTCCGATGACACTGATTGGTGGACGACACGTGCTCGAATCCGTGATCGCCGATGCCGGCTCTCGGCGCCCGCTCAAACGCCTACTTGATCTACCGACTGGAATCCCAACACCGTTCAGTTGGCGATGATTTGAGGCCTGACTGACCGTCGGACCTCGGAGCTGTCTTACATCTGATTGTCACCGTGACTGTGTGAGTCTTTGATTGCTTGAAGCCCACAGCAAGAGCAGACGCGTCTCCTTATCACCGGTAGACTAATTCATCCCGACTGCCGCTCTTGACTTCTTCCACACGACTGAGGTCGTGGGATTCCCACGGTACTGCGCTGCTTGGGGTGGGATAGTGTGGTTTGTAACCGACAGTGCTGGCTGAGCCACGCAGTCGTTCCATCCTCTCCGGCAGTGGGTGCTGAGTGGTTCTGCCCTGCTGACTCGGAGTTCCCGTTGTTTTCGGTCGGCAACTCGTAGTCACTGCCAGACGAGAATACATTTATGGGTTCTGTTGAATCTCTAGCCAAGTCGGTGAGTGTGGAGAGATTCACAGTTGTCGGGGTCATCCCACGACGACAGTCGTGGGCTTTCAGCTTGATACCACTGCAATGCCGTGCTGTGTCGTCCGGAGAGAGCCGGCCGGTCACCATCGCAATTGAATCCTCCCGTCGGACTCACTCGCGGCTCTGACCATTCGCTCCGTAACGAGGGGGACTCTCACGGCCTCGGTCACTGGTGACGTGCGCTGTCAGTTCGAAAAATCGGCTATCTGTCTCGTGTGTACACTAATGACTCACCCAGAATCGATACCGATCCCCCTCTGGGAGTGGCTCACCGGAATCGGAACGTTTCGAGATTCCGCGGAGCGAAGGTCCGCATATTGTAATCGTGATACAGCGCAGAGGAGAGATCCTGAACTGAGCTCTCGTCACCGTGAACACACAACACCTTCTCCGGGCGGGGGTTCATTGTCTTCACGAAATTCTCGAGCCCCTGTCGGTCTGCGTGTCCAGAAAACCCGTCGACAGTCTCGACGTTCATGTTCAGTGCGAGAGTCCCGCCGCGACCGCCATCACGATTGTTGACCGGGATCTCGTCCCAGCCGTTCTGGATCCGTCGACCTAGGGTTCCTTGCGCCTGATATCCGACGAATGTCAGTGTCGAGTTGCTTTCAGTACCAATGTGGCGGAGCCACGACATAATTGGCCCACCCTCGACCATTCCAGATGTGGAGAGGATGATACTGGGGCCTTCGTCAGTGATCTCTTGACGCTCTTGTTCGCCACCGTCGACGTGGTTGAACTCGTCTGCGAGGAAGGGATTTTTATCATCGTGGAAGATCCGCTCTTGGAGGTCGTCGCGGAGGTATTCCGGATAGGTAGTGTGAATCGCTGTCGCCTCCCAGATCATCCCATCCAGGTGAACCGGTACGCTGGGGATGTTTCCGTTCCGCATCGCCCATTCTAACACAAGCATAATCTCCTGTGAGCGACCCACTGCAAATGCCGGAATCAACACTTTCCCATCGTTCTCGATTGTCCGGTTGATACCCTCGATGAGCTTTTGCTCGGAGTCTTTTTGATCGGTCTGGTAGTCGTCTCGGCCGCCGTACGTCGATTCTAACACGAGCGTTTCGACCCGTGGGAAATCGTTGACAGCGCCGTTGAACAGCCGCGTATCGGTGTAGTGAATGTCTCCTGAAAAGGCGACGTTGTAGAGTCCGTCACCGATATGGAAGTGTGAGACAGCCGATCCAAGAATGTGACCTGCATTGTGGAGGGTCAGTTTGACATCCGGCGCGATGTCGGTCACATCGCCGAATTCCAACGAAATGCAGTGTTTGATCGCTTCTCGGACCATCTCAGACTCATACGGCGGCACACGGCCCTCCTTGGCGGCGACATCAAGATAATCCAGCGTGAGCAGTCCCATCAGGTCGCGTGTGGGCTCTGTACAGTAGATCGGCCCGTCGTAGCCGTATTTGAACAGTAGTGGGATCAGTGCAGAATGGTCCAGATGGGCATGCGTCAGCACCACGGCGTCGAGATTCTGCGCGCCTGCACCCAACGCTTCTGGCACCTGCAGATACGGCACCTCTCCTTCTGCGCCGGGTTTGTCACCGCAGTCGATAAGAATCCGTGTTTCGGCCGTCGACAGAACAAACGCCGCTCGTCCGACTTCTCGACAGCAGCCGAGTGTGGTGATCCGAACCCACTGATTGTCAGCCATCTCTTCGCGATGGATCTGCCGGCCCACCCGTTCAAGCGTATCACGGCGGTCTTCACGCTCTTGTTTGAGGAAATTCCGCACGTTCCGCACCGTCGATGATTCGATAGGAGGTGTCCGGACCACCTCTGGCGTCCATCCGACCTCCTGGGTGATCTCTCGTAAGGTCGAGCCATGGCGGCCGATCACCATTCCTGGCTTCTGGGCCTCGATAACTACTTCTCCTGTGTCCTGGTGGAAGTCGAGATCGGTAATCCCGGCGTCTTCGGGAATCACGTCTAAGACGCGCTGTCTTGCCTGGTCTGGGCTAGATAACACCCCCGGATCCGGCCGGACGATGATGCGTTTGCGGAGTTTCGAGGCTAACTGTCGAATCAGATCACCGTCGCTTGCAAACCGCTTCGGATCGCGGGTGTACACGACCAACTCGGGGCCCTCGTATTTGACATCAGTAATAGAGATGTCCCCGGGTATTTCCTGTTCAATCTCGGATTGTAAATCTTCAAGTTGCGTATCGACGGAACTCATGGTAAGATAATTTGCGTGAGACGGGTCACACTGCGCCAGGATGAACTACCCCGTGACGCGTGAGGCTCCGTTCTGACGGCATCTCCTCTCTTCATCTCCCCGCCCCAGATTAGCCAGTGCGGTCGCATACTGAACTGCTCTGTCGGCCACTCGCTGCGGAGACGACAATCTCTGGCTCCGGCAATCAAATAGCCGATCCCAAACATGGGTATCATAATCTAGGTACGATGGAATTTAACCACTATTCACGGGAGGAGACAACGAAAACCCGCTTGTCAACTGTTATCTTTTGTGTATTATAAAAAACCTTCGCAAACGGAGAGTTACCGATATCTTAACTCGATTCGTGTCTGTGCGTCCTTCCGACACGAGAGGGTAATACAGTTGTGTCTGTGCGTCGGTTCGTCACTGCTCCCTCCTGACGCGTTCGACGGGACGGGAAAGCCCACTCCACACGTTCACGGGTGAAAGTCACTCACCTGCTGAAGATACCGAATCTTGCGTTTTGTCAAGCTCCTCTGGGGTGATCCTACAGTGTGTCCAACACACCGAGAACACGCTCTTCAGCGTCTCTCCCGGGATCATGTTTCGAGCCATCTCGGTCAGACTCCACGTGTTCTGTCACAGTCCGGTTCATCGCCTCTGCGAGCGGGGTCGATTCCCAGCCGAGCGCCGCGAGTTTGGCGGTGTCGAGCACGTGTGGATACTCCCGATAGAGGATAAAGTCGGTTGTCCGTAGCTCGGCGGCTGCCAGTGCGTCTTCACCTGCCGTCTTCACCGCACAGTCCGTCTCCAGTGCTTGTGCAATCACCCCGACCATCTCCTCAAGAGTGACGATCCGACGATCACCGACGTTGTACGTCTCACCAGGAGTCCCTTCTTCTGCGACAATCCGCAGCGCTGACGCGACATCTTCGACGTATGCGCGGTGCCAGATATTCTGCCCGTCTCCCGGAACCACAATCTCGTCGTGGGTTGCAACACGGTCGATCCAGTAATCGAGCCGCTCGGTGTAATCGTGAGGGCCATAAACGATAGATGGCCGGACTGACATGGCGTTGACCCCCTCAGAGGCGGCCCGAAAGACAGCCCGGTCGCCCTCGGCTTTGCGATTTCCGTACGTTTCATCAGACGAGTCGGTCGCCTGCTCAGCGGTACAGCTTTTGATTGGTGTTTCTGCCTCGCGTTTGGGTATCTCCTCGCGGCTGTATGCCCCACCAGAGGAAACGTACAGATATGCATCCACATCGGCGAAAATCTCGGTTGCCACCTGCACGTCCCGCGGCTGATAGGCAATACAGTCGATTACGATATCGGGATCGACAGACAGCTTTGCTGCCCGGACATCCCTTTTGTCAGCGCGGTCCCCCTGAACGTGTGTTACGTCCTCGCCGAACGGATTGTCGTGGTGTCCACGGTTGAAGATGGCCACCTCGTATCCATTGGCCTGGAGTTCACTCACAGTGTGACGGCCGATGAAGCGTGTGCCGCCGATCACCAGCGCGACTTCGTTCATACTTTCTTGTGTCGAGGCTTGCAGAAAGCCTAGACGGTTCCACCCCAGTGTTGACTGTCTGAACAACTGAGACGTGCTCACGGGATATCGGCCAGCGAGAATTACACAACTCAAGCAGACGGCCACTCTTTCGTGGACAGGAAACGCTCTGGAGTTACTGAACTCTTGAGTAGGTTGCTGGGGTAGCTCAAAAATCACTCTCAGCGAACCCGTCTGACAGCAGAGGGCATCTCGTGAGAGCGCAAGCGTGTGGACGAGGACGAGGATCCTCCACGGCCGAATCCCGCGACACGGCTCAATGGGGGGCGATCAAACAGTCTTGAGGCGAGAGCCCTCGACGATGATTACAGAATACGCCGACAGCCAGTAAGGCGTGTGCTCCATCGGCGTTAATCAATCTTGAGTTGGAGAGACAGATCTGCAGCTGTCGTGCGGATTGTCGAAGCCCGCTCTCGCTGTCTGAAGATAGATTGCTACAGTTAACGAGCTCATACTTTCGAATGGCAATTCTTCTGCCGTGGACCGCTCGGTATGATCGGGACCCACCTGTCGCCGTGGAGGCTGATAGATCTCAATCATCACTCGCCACATCACACCATCTATCCCCCAGAGATGATGCTCATGTCCTCCCGTAGCCGCAAGCTTTTGACTGCTGTGACCGTATCAGTGTTTGATGTATGATACGGTAGTCACTGCCTGGGAATCTCATCTGGTGTTTCTCCTGTTATTGCTCGGAACTCAGGCGCTGCTCACGGGACTTGCAGTAATAAACGTCCGGTATGCTCGGGAGACGGTGAGAGAGCGGGCTAAGTGGCTCGCAGACACGCTCGGGATTGGTGACACGGATGAGTTGCTCGCGTATCACCGTCTTACGACAAGTCACTCACAACTCAGTGAGTGGATGAGCCTCGCTGGCCTCCTGTTGATATTGTATCTCGGTGGGCTAACAGGTGCAGTCGACGCGTTGGAGAGACTCGAGACAGGCCCAGTTCTCACCGGCGTTTTGTTTTTTACCGGATTTTCTCTTCTGGCGATTGTCGCGCGCCTTCCGTTCGATATCGTCTCAACGTTCGGCATCGAGCAGGCGTTTGGCTTCAACAGGTCGACTCCACGGCTGTGGCTCCGTGACACGCTGATCCAGACGGTGATCGCGGTGGTTACAGTCGGCGCTGTCACAGCGGTTATTCTGTGGCTAGTGACGGCTCTCCCGACCTTGTGGTGGGTCGTCAGTTGGGCCTTCGTCATGGCGGTTTTACTGTTGATGCAGGTGTTGTATCCACGAGTGATTGCTCCGTTGTTCAACGATTTCGACCCTGTCGCCGAGGGAGAGCTCCGTGATGCCGTCGAGAAGACGTTCGACCGTGCAGGATGTTCCACCTCAGACGTGTACGAAATGGATGCGAGTCGGCGGTCCTCTCAGGTGAACGCGTATTTCGCCGGGTTTGGTGAGGCAAAACGAGTCGTCTTGTTCGACACACTCGCACAGCGGCTCTCGATCCCGCAAATCCAGGCGGTTCTGGCTCACGAGTTAGCCCACTGGAGAGAGGGGCATATCTGGCGCGGATTGGCAGTTAGCGCCGTGCGACTCCTCGCAGTATTCGCCGTTCTCGGATATTTCGTCGAGGCGCGCTGGCTGTATGAAATGTTCGCACTCCCGGCAGGAACGACGTATGCAGGGGTATTTGTCGCACTCGTCTGGATTTCCCCGCTGTTGGAACTGACCAGCCCGCTTGAGAACCGAGTTTCTCTCTCACACGAGCGTGAGGCCGACGACTTCGCGGCTGCGACTATCGGCTCGACGCCGATGATCGGGGCACTTGCCGGACTCGCCGAGGAGAATCTCGCGAATCCGTTTCCACACCCGCTCTACGCTACGTTCCACTACTCGCATCCGCCGATTCCCGAGCGGATCGAGCGGCTCCGCACGGCCAGAGATACCGACGCCTCCGAGGAAGCCACGCCCGACAAGACTTCCTCAGCGGGAGACGACTGAGCGGACTGACTCAGTTCTCGAGCAGACTTCACTCGCGATTCACTCATCTACGTTGGGGGCCCTCGACGAGATAGCAGTCGTCGGGTCCGTGTGCAACTGGACTGGGGCTGGAGTTAGGATTATCAAGCCGACAGCGCGCGACTGCACTCTCGGGAAATACCTCGGAGACAAGCCCTGAGACACTCGCTTTGCCAGTAGACACCCAAGGACAACTCATAGAGTTGAATCTCAGCCGGCTGAGCGTCGTTTGTGCTGCGAACAGTATGACACTGAGACGGTGTCTAGACGACATGTCTGATCTGGTCGTGACGAATCCGTGTCGTTTGTAACGTCTGCGGCAGAAATCATTCGTCTATCCCCTTACGAACCGGTGTGATACCAGTGTGAACCCGTACAGATCCAGGGCGAGTGACCGCAGATCAGTCGTCGCCGAGTGCGCCGCTGGTCCCGGTTCCAGCGTCGAAACTGGATTTTGCGGCCGCAGGCGGGCTATCGCGGACATCTGCACGACCTTGCTCTTCAATCACCTTTGCGTAAGCGTTGGGGAACACTCGGGTAAACGCCTTGAGTGATGTGTCCCACTCAGCGAGAAGTTCCGCCGCCAGGTCACTCTCTGTGTACTCGTGATGATTTTCGACCATCCGTCGGAGCATCTCCTCGTCTCGCGACTCGAGAGTCTCTGAGAGTGTTACCATTTCTGTGTTGGCACGTTCGGGGAGTTTCCCCTCGGGATCGTACACGTAGGCAACGCCGCCAGACATTCCAGCTGCGAAGTTCCGGCCAAACTCACCGAGTACTGCCACAACCCCGCCCGTCATGTACTCACAGCCGTGGTCTCCGACGCCCTCGACGACGGCCTTCACACCGGAGTTTCGAACGCCGAACCGTTCACCGGCGAGCCCGTTGATGTACGCTTCCCCGTCAGTCGCCCCGTACAGGCAGACATTCCCGACGATAACGTTGTCAGCGGGTTTGTAGCTGACCTGTTCGGGTGTGTCGATAACGAGTTTCCCTCCCGAGAGCCCTTTGCCAACGTAATCGTTTGCGGCGCCAGTCAACTGCATGGTTACGCCCTGTGCGAGGAACGCACCGAAACTCTGACCGGCATATCCGGTGAAATCACAGGCAATCGTGTCGTCGGGCAGCGCCTGCCCTTGTGCGTTCGTCACGCGAGACGACAACGTCGCCCCGACAGCGCGGTTAACGTTGGAGAGTTCTCTCTCGATCTGAACCGCCCGACTCTCGTCAATTGCCGGTTGGGCCTCCTCAATCAGTTCCCAATCCAGTTGCTCTTCGATGGCGGTGTGGCTCTGCTCTTCAGTCTTGTACCGCTGGTCGTCGTTCGGTTCCGCGATGACTGCCGACAGATCCAGGTGCTGGGCTTTCGGATGATCCGAGTCTCGCTGCGCGAGGGCACTCGGCCGGCCGATCATCTCGTTGAGAGACCGGAAGCCCAGATCCGCCATGATCTGTCGCAGTTCGTGTGCGATGAACGTCATGTAATTGACCACGTGATCAGGCTGACCGGGGAACCGGTTTCGAAGGTCTTCGTCTTGAGAGGCAACGCCGACCGGACAGGTGTTCTCGTGACACTGTCGGGCCATTACACACCCAGAAGAGACCAGTGATGCCGTCCCGAAGACGTACTCTTCGGCGCCCAGCAGGGCGGCGATGGCGACATCTCGGCCAGTTCTGAACCCTCCATCGGTCGATACCTGAATCCGGTCGCGCAGACCAGTGGCTCTGAGCATCTGGTTTGCCTCAGCCAGCCCCAGCTCCCAGGGAACTCCTGCATTCTTGATCGACGTCCGCGGAGACGCGCCCGTCCCACCAGAGTGGCCCGCGATATGGACTGTGTCTGCGTTTGCCTTCGCGACACCGGCAGCGATGATTCCGACACCGTCTTCTGAAACGAGTTTGACGTTGATATCGGCATCAGGGTTGGCCGCCTTGAGATCGTGAATCAACTGCTTGAGATCCTCGATCGAGTAGATATCGTGTTGCGGCGGCGGCGAGATCAACCCGACTCCTGGTGTCGAATATCGCACGTGGGCGATCATTTCGTTGACTTTCTCTCCAGGAAGGTGTCCTCCTTCGCCGGGTTTTGCCCCCTGAGCCATCTTGATTTGAATCTCCGAGGCGTTAGCCAGATACTCAGCAGTCACACCGAACCGCCCCGACGCCACCTGTTTGACGTAACTCCGTTTTTCGGTGTTAAACCGTTCTGGCGGTTCTCCTCCCTCGCCAGTGTTGGATTTGGCGCCGATCCGGTTCATCGCAACAGCGTTGTTCTCGTGGGCTTCCGGCGAGAGCGATCCCAACGACATTGCAGCCGTCGAGAAGTTTTCGACGATTTCGCTGGCCGGCTGCACTTCCTCTAACGGCACCGAATCGCGATCCGAATCGAATTCGAGCAGCCCTCGGAGTGTCTGCAGTTGCTCGCTTTGATCGTTGACCAGTTCTGCGAACTCACAGTACTGATCGTAATCGCCCTGACGGACCGCCTTCTGGAGTGCCCCGACTGTCTCGGGATTCCACCCATGGTAGAGTCCGGAACTCCGGTTACTGTATTCTCCCTGGGTTTCCAGATCGGGGTCGGCACCGAATGCGGCGGTGTGGCGAGTGCGAAGGTCCGTCTCGATTTCGGAGAGAGTAATTCCTCCAGTGCGAATTTCTGTCCCCTGGAAGTATTCGGCAATCAGATCCGAATCCAGTCCCACAGCCTCGAAGATCTGTGCGCCCTGATAGCTCTCGATTGTCGAGATTCCCATTTTCGCCATCGTTTTGAGAAGCCCATCGTCCAGTGCGTGTCGGTAGGCTTCGATTGCTGTTTCCTCTTGGGCACCGTCCGGCCCGGCGACGATATCTGCAATCGTCTCGTACGCGAGGTACGGATTGACTGCTCCGGCACCGTACCCGATCAGCGTCGCGAGGTGATGAACCTCACGTGGGTCGCCTGACTCGACAATTAACCCAACATGGTTCCGAAGGCCGTTCCGGACGAGATGGTGATGAACACCTCCTGTCGCCAACAGACTTGGAATACTCATCCGGTCTGGGCCGATCTCTCGATCAGATAACACGAGGATATCCGCGCCGGATTCGATTGCCTCGACAGCCGCCGTGCGAAGTTTGGTCACTGCGGTTTCAAGATTGCTCTCCGGGTCGAACGTGATGTCCAACGTTGCTGTCTCCAGTGAACCATCCGGAGTATCACCGTCGAGATCTTTGATACTCTGGGTTTCGGTGTCGGTCAACACAGGCGTTTCACAGACCAACTGCCGAGCGTGTTCTGGTGTCTCTTCAAGCAAATTCCGCTGCATACCCAGCCGAGATTCGAGTGACGTGACCAACTCCTCGCGGATGTAATCTATCGGTGGATTCGACACCTGCGCGAACAGTTGCTTGAAATAGGTGAACAGCGGGCGATTGAATTCACTCAACACTGACAGTGGAGTGTCATCACCCATCGACCCGACGGGGTCTTTGCCTTTTCGGGCCATGGGCTCGATCATCTTTTCTACCTGATCGGTAGTGTAGCCGAAGGCCGCTTGACACGCTCTCAGACTCTCAGTGTTACCTGCAGGCGTGTAGCTTGTGTCGGCGATATCTCCCAAATCTATCTGTTCTTGCTCGATCCACTCACCGTATTTCTCGTCAACGAGGTCGTCGAACACCTCTCCATCGGGAATTACACGACCCTCTTGTGGGTCAGCCACGAATATCTCGCCCGGCTGGAGCCGGCCACGCTGCTTGACTTCGCCGGGATCCGTCGGAATCGCTCCGACCTCGGATCCCAGAATCGCACGGTTGTCTTTGGTCACCTCGTACCGACACGGACGGAGCCCGTTCCGGTCGAGAACCCCGGCCACCTTCTCGCCGTCGAATCCGATTACGAGAGCTGGCCCGTCCCACGGCTCGACGAGTGACGCGTGATAATCGTACCAATCGCGGCGTTGCTCGTCCATCATCTGGTCATCTCGGAACGCCTCCGGGATCAGCATCCGCATCGCGTGCGGGAGGTCACGTCCAGACTGGAGTAGTAGCTCCATCGCGTTATCGATCGACGCCGTATCAGACTGGTCAGGGTCGTCGATAATCGGCTTGATGGTCTCGATTTCGTCGCCGAACGCCGGATGTTCGATATCCGTTTTCCGGGCTCGCATCCAGTTGATATTCCCTTCGATTGTGTTGAATTCGCCGTTATGAACGATATTCCGGTACGGATGTGCGAGATGCCACGCACCCAGCGTGTTTGTCGAGAACCGTGCGTGCACCAGCCCAACACCGCTTTTGAGTCGCTCGTCAGCCAAGTCCGGATAGTACCCGCGGAGTTGGCTTCCCCTCAGTAGGCCCTTGTACACAATACGCTGACGATCCAGCGACACCACGTAAAATCGGTGAGCGCCGTCTGTCTCTTCGGCACGGTCCTCGATGGCTGACCGAGCGGTGTACAGCGTCCGGTCGAAAGCGTCCGGTGATTGGATCGAGTCACCGCCTTTCGGCACCACAAACACTTGCTGGACTTCGGGTTCTGACCCGCAGGCAGTCTCGCCGAGGTCCGAATTGTCGGTTGGTACCTCACGCCAACTGTGAATGTCGAGACCGTACTCGTCGAGGGTCTCTGCGACGACCGTCTGGAGTTGTTCTCGGGCGTGGTCGTCTTGTGGCATAAACAGCACTCCGACCGCATACTCTTTTGGGAGATTTCCCATTTCCGCCTCGAAGAGGGCGTCGGGCCGCTCGATCATGATCCCGGCACCATCACCAGTGTTTTCTTCTGCACCCGTCGTTCCACGATGTTCGAGATTCTCCAGCAGTTCTAATGCGTCAGAGACCGTCTTGTGGCTCCGCTCACCGTCCAAATCGACGACACCGCCGATTCCGCAGTTTGACCGCTGGTCTTCTGGATCAACCAGCAGAGAATCGACGTTTGTCACACCGTCGTCATTCTGATACGTGTTCCCAGCCACTTTGGCTTCCTCGTCAGCCCGATTAAGAGACCCATCGTCACGACTACCGTTCATATTTGCCTATATGAGAGACGCACGTTTAGTGGTGACCCTCATACCACTATTTATGCCTCAATGAATATTAGGAGATATAATGTAATTTATCAACATATATCTCCCCGCTTGCGTGGGGTTTCGTTAGCGATCCACGGGTCCATCGGTAGATTTGCGGGTGAATACGGAGGTGCCCAGTTGTATATGTCGGAGCTTCCACCGTTAGATAAAGCTGCTGGCACGAAGCCTATTCCCCACATTAGGAAACAGCTGACAGATGCTCTCCAGTCTGACACAGGTGGCCTGACCGGACGGCACCCCAGCTAAATTCGTGGGAGATGGCTGTGACACGCTATTCACTGTAGCCGAAGGTGTGGAAAATTTTGGGGTCAATCCCCAGAGTAGTCGCCTTGTGCTGCCTGTACACGGGGGTCTGGATTTGGGACTGGCGGAGACGGACTCAATATGTCTTCGCGAAATACGCTGTCGAATGTGCGGTGGTGTCGCAGATCGCACACACGGTGTCGTCAGTCTCGGCAATCGCGTCTTTTTCTTGGAACGGGACCATCACGATCTCGGCGGCGATTGCGTCTTTAATCGGCTCCTCACAGGCCTGATCGCCACACCACGGCGCTTTCACGTAGCCACCATGCCGACCGAGTGTTCCGAGAATTTCCTCACGAGAGTCGGCTTCTCGCACACCGTCGGCGAGTGTCTTTTCAGCAGTCGCGTACAGTTTGGCGTACACCTCGTCGAGGTGGTCTCGTACGGTCGCGCTCGCACTCTCACGGTCGACCACCTGGGATTCATTATCAGGTCTGTGTACGAGCGTCAATTCGCCATTTTCCGCTTCGTTCGGCCCGACTTCCACTCGAAGTGGGACACCTTTGAGCTCCCACTCGTTGAATTTGAAGCCTGGATTCCGTCCGTCACGATCGTCGAATTCGACTCGTATTCCCGCGGTATTCAGCTCATCGACGACACCGGCCGCGTACTCGAGGACTTCCGTTTTCGTATCAGACTGCCAGATGGGGACGACCACCACCTGCTCGGGTGCAACTGTCGGCGGCAACACGAGCCCCTGGTCGTCCGAGTGCGTCATAATCAGGGCCCCGAGAGATCGCCACGACAGCCCCCAGGAAGTGGTGTGGGCGAGTCGCTCGGTTTCGTCTTCGTCAGCGTAGGTGATGTCGAACGCCTCGGCGAACGACTGTCCGAGATGGTGTGATGTTGCTCCTTGGACGGATTTTCCATCCGGCATCAGCGCCTCGACGGTAGTGGTAGTGTCTGCACCGGGGAATTTGTCGTGTTCGGGTTTTCGTCCCCGGAGCACGGGCATCGCCAGAAGATCCTCGTAAGTAGTCTCGTACTGGTTGAGCCGGGTGAGAGTCTCCTCCCACGCGCTCTCGTGGGTAGCGTGAGCAGTGTGACCTTCCTGCCAGAGAAACTCTTTCGTCCGGAAGAACGGCTTCGTCTCTGTGGCCTCCCATCGAACCACACCACACCACTGGTTGACACGCATGGGTAGGTCTCTGTGACTCCGGATCCACTGACTCAGGTACGGGTTGATGATCGACTCGGACGTGGGCCGAACGGCGAGCCGCTCGTCGAGTTCGTCGAATCCACCCTCTGTGACCCACGCCACCTCCGGGTCGAAGCCTTCGACGATGTCTTTCTCCCGTTCGAGATACGATTCGGGAATGAACATCGGAAAGTAGGCGTTCTGGACGCCGGTGTCTTTGAATCGGGAGTCAAGAAACGACTCGATTCGCTCCCAGAGGCCGTAACCCCGGGGCCGCGTGATAATGAACCCGCTCATCCCCTCGGGACCGTAGCTGGCGAGGTTTGCCTTCTGGACCACCTCCGCGTACCAGTCACCGGTGTTGTGCACTTTCGACTCGGTGATCCCAAGATCCTGATCGTCAGCCATTATTGTACGGTGTTTCGTCGGCGGCTTAAATCGTCCGAAGGGCCGTCCCTGGGGAGAAACAACCGGAGCAGAGACAAAGACACAGACAGACAGCTGCTGAACGCGACCCGCCGCCTATGTCGGTCACTGCACACGCATGTGGCCTCGGGACTGACACCGGTGAGACGCTCAACCGAACGCCGGGGGGTTCAACTCGCCGCAGACACTCTCAGATCTCGCCACTTAGTGCCCACTAGTGGTCGCCGAGGACGCCTTGACGATCTATCTCAGCAATCTCTTCTTCGACCCACTCACGAAACCATCGCACTCGTTTCAGCCGCTGATGAGCCATACTTTCGGCGGTATCAGACTCGAGTCTGTCGGCGTGTTTCCGGCCACGCTCGAGGACTCGTGTCACCATCTTGGCGGTGTCCATGTGGCTCCGAGACTCATAGCCCATCCTGAGCAGCATCAGCGCTGTCCCATTGGCCCCGATTTTGTCGAGCAAGTCAGCTTCCATCAGACATTGCGTCTCCATAGAAACATCCGCTAGCGATCCTTGATACGAGTGACGCTCTACCCCACGGCACACCTCTTCGATGAAACTATCGGGAACATCTCGCTGTGTGTCGAGATACTGCTTTGCGACACTCGCACCGGCCTCGGCGTGGACATCCTGCTCAGCTTCCAGTTTTGCGACGTCGTGAAACAGCGCAGCGACCCGAACGACACTCCGGTCTGCCCCTTCCTGACGGGCGATTGTGTCGCTAAGTGCAACGACATTTCGAATGTGATTGAATCGGTATTCTGCTGAATGCCAGGGATACCACCGCATACGACCACCGTCGGTTTCATTCTCGACGCTCGCGGCGAGATAGTCTCGGACGAACTCCTCCATATCGGCGAAATCTGTTTCCGAGACTTCACCTTCTTTGATCTCAACACCCATCGTTACCACCCCCGTTGCTGCGCAAGCCCAACGTTCATTACAAAATAACAGACGCGTTCGGCTCTTAGACGTTACGACACTCAGATGAGTAAATATTCGGGCGCTCACCGCCCGAATCCGCCATCTGAATACGAATCAACACCTGAACGAACCCCGTCTGTGAGGCTACATGCGGCTCTTTCCAATCATGGATACGTGACTTTTCATCGAGGTTACGATATCATCTGCCGGGATACCACCGTGACCAGCAACTGTGGCTGTTACCGGACGAGACCTCCGCGTGAGGACCCCGCTATCGACCTGCCTGTGGACTCACTTCCCGAGTCGATTGGGTCCGATCTCAGGGGTATTTATAGGTAGAACAGGCGCACTCCCACGTCGTTCACGGCGTGGATACGCGCCGTCACAGCGGCAATTCCCGACGGGTTTGTTCCAAAACACCGTCTCTGCAAGCGTCGGCGCACTGGGGACGACTCCAGTGTAGCCGAGCGCCCGACAACTGGCGGTTCGAGTGTCCGCCCACACTGGAAACAGGGCAGGGTGTGCCCCACTGTGGGAATCACACACCAACCACCGGGCGAATACTCTCAGAGAAAGTCACTCCGAGTCCATCGAAGTCTGTTGGACTCTCTGTGGCCAACACAACACTGGGAATCCGAACACGACAGACGAGAGGAGTCCCGGGGTGGCCACTCCCAGGAGACTGCCCATCGATTGGTCACTCACCGATTCCAACGGTGTGTTGGCTTGGGAGTCTGCAACCCTGACACTCCCAACCCAGCGGTGGCGTGGGATTCGGCCGCGGTCACGCGGAGGAGGATCTCAAGGCTGTATCTCGTCCCGATAGGGGTGATTCGGGCGTGGATCGGAAACTTGGATCCGCAAACAAACGATCTTGAAATCAGTTTCAATTAACGAGCGGGGCGAAA
>JAQCMZ010000187.1 GCA_028274825.1 Haloferacaceae archaeon | reverse complement strand
CACGCCGAGGAACTCGGCGTGGTCGAACGAGACCGCAAGCTCCAGATCCCTGCCCTCGTTTGGGCGTTCGTGTTCGGCTTCGCCGCAGGCGAAAGCCGAACACTCGCCGGGTTTAGACGCTGTTACAACTCTACTGCCGATGAGACGATTTCGCCGGGTGGATTCTATCAGCGGTTGACACCGACGCTTGCGGAGTATCTCCGCGACCTCGTCGAGACTATGCTCGACGAGGTCGCTGTTCCTAACGCTGTTGACGCTGATATCGACCGATTTAGAGACGTGATGATCGCTGATGGAACTGTGTTGCGGTTACACGAGTTTCTCTCAGACCAGTTCGAAGCCCGCCACGAGGAGCAGGCTGGAGCGAAGCTCCAGCTCCACAATGCCACAGAGCAGACGATCGAACGGCTCGATACTGCTAACGAGAAAACGCACGACAGCACCTTGTTCAACACGGGGTCGTGGCTTGAGAATCGCCTCATGCTGTTCGATCTCGCCTACTTCACCTACCGCCGGTTTGCGCTGATCGACAAGAACGACGGCTACTTCGTGAGTCGGCTGAAGCAGAACGCGAATCCGCTGATTACGGGGGAGTTACGGGAATGGCGCGGTCGCGCCATTCCCTTGGAGGGCAAGCATCTCCGAGCTGTTCTCAACGATCTCGATCGGAAGTACATCGATGTGGAAGTCGAAGTTGAGTTCAAACGAGGGCCGTACAATGGGACGCGGTCGCTAGATACGAAGCGATTTCGCGTCGTCGGCGTCCGCGACGAGGACGCCGACGACTACCACTTGTCCATGACGAATTTAGCGAGAAAAGAGTTCCTTCCGGCGGATTTAGCGGAGATCTCCCGCTGTCGGTGGGAAGTTGAGTTGCTGCTCCGGGAGCTGAAGACGCAGTACAAATTGGACGAGTTCGACACGAGTGACGAACACGTGGTGAGGATCTTCTTGTACGCAGCACCGCTGTCGCTGCTTGTAAGCCGCGATCTGTTGGATCTAGTCACTGAGCAGGCGGATGATGAGCTTGTGTTTCCGACAGAGCGCTGGGCGGCGACCTTTCGGTCGCACGCCCAGCTCATTCTCCACGAACTCGGTGAGTTCCTCGACTACTCACCACCGCCGCTGCTCGACCGGCTGATCGAAGACGCTCAAAAGATCCACAGGCGACGACCAATCTGACAAGAGACGCTCACTACTGCTACACAACCGAGGTGTGAGGCTTAACTAAAGACGGATGAGGTCGCCGTGGTCGGGAATCTCGCCCGTTTCCTCTCACACTTCTCGGGAGTGGTAGTTAGCGACGTTCCAGAGCTTGCTGGCCGACCACCCGTGCCGGTCGAGCGAGTGGTCTACCTGACCGTGGTTGAGGATTTTCGCTCGGTGGGTGCGATGGACTTCCAGCATTTTACACGTCTGTATAATTACTCATATCCGCTTTTTTTGTACCGGTTCGGTTTGAAAACGGTGAAATATCCGACCCTGCCATCGACGGTGGGTTGTGGAGGAGTTGTCGGATTCATCCCGCGGCTAAAGACGCGGGCATTCTCCTTGCACTTTATACTACGTCTCTGTTCGCCCCGTCTCTGGCAGTCTGTTGTTCAACTCGTTGCCAGAAATGACCCAGGGCCAGTGCCCCGAGTGGCCCGAATTCGATCACCGAAGCCGGAGTATCAGGGGTTTTCCGGTAGATACCGGAGTCGTCTCGCGGAAATCGAGCAAAAGTCCACTTACAGGTGAGGTGAGATGAGACCGCGTGAGACGACACAACCGCTCATCGCTCCTTGGCGGATACCACGGGTAAATCTGGTATACAGACAGGTATGAAAAAATGGAGGGCCGAAGAGTGGACTACCAGCGAGCCGACAAATCAGGACGCGTCTTCTGCGAACTTGGCGCCGAGTGAGTCGTCTGCGAGCGTGCCGACTGCAATCGCCGAGATGGCAGCACCCGCTGGCAGTTCGGTATCGGGCAGCGAGAGCGCGGGGTCGTCTCCGCCGGCGGGGACGACTTCGAGATCGTAGCTTCCTGCGTCGACTGGGACGTAGCCACTGGTCTCTCGGAACCCGATGTCTTCACACAGTACAGGCCCACCGTCTGCTACCTGTACGTTCACAGCGGGTGCGTCGGGCGACGCGTGGATGAGTCGGGCGTGGGTCTGGTCACTATCAATGTTTCCTGGCTCATCGGCGAATACGCTACACTGGAGGGTTTCTTCGCCGACTTCACCGGTTGCGAATGCAGAGTAACTGGAGTCCGCTTCTATATCCAGCGTTACTTCAAGAACTGCGTCTTCGCTACCGTGCGGTGCGACTGATACGTCGTGACTTCCGGCCGGTAATTCGGCGTAATCAGTGACTTGTTCGAACGCGAGGTCTTCAAATGCAATTTCACCGTTGACTCGAACATCAACGTTCGGTGCGTCTGGACTGAAGTGGCCAACTCGGACTGCTGCCTGATCAGACACTGTGTAAGATAATACTCCTCGGACCAACTTAAATCCATTCGTACGTGATTTGAATATATATACATACGAGAAATATATATGTCTGGTGAAATACTCTCAGCGGTCTGTAAAGAATACGAGTAACGGTATGTATCAGCGTACCGTGGGGTGATATCTGTAATGACTCGCGGTCGCTGAGTAACAACAACTACCAAAATTTTAGTAATACCAGCACGTGTATGTGTCGAGGATAGTTACCATCGGTTTCTCAACGTTGAACCAATAAAGACTATCGAGAAAATAAGCTCTGAGTAGTGGCTGAAATCGGCACTGTGCTCGCGCAGACGAGAGAGCCGCCGACAGTCACGACCCGAGCCGATAGACAAACCACCGTCGCGCCGTTAAGATTCCATGATGCCGGACAATTACTTGTTGGTGGGGGCTCCCGAGAGCGGAAAGACAACTGCGATCAAGCGGACAGTCGAGCAACTTCGTTCCCGGGGCTACCAGACCGGGGGTGTCTATTCTCCAGAGAAACGGCCTGGCGGAGAGCGCGTCGGCTTCAGCATCGTCGACGCCCGAACCGGGAAATCACGGACGCTCGCACACGTCGACCGCGAGACTGGGCCAGTAGTTGGAAAGTATCGTGTCAACGTCGACAATATCGATCTGATTTGTTCGGTCGCGTTTCCGCACGCACTCGAGAAGGCCGATATCATCGTCGTAGACGAAATCGCGCCGATGGAAATCCACAGTCAGGAATTCACCGAGCAGGTCCGACAAGCATTTGATTCAGAACTGCCGGTGCTTGCAGCGGTCCATCAGCGAGCAACGGGTGGATTCATCCAGCACGTGAAAGAACGATCCGATATCGAACGGTTTGAACTGACTGACTCCACACGCGAGCATCTCCCGACAACACTCGCCCAGCAAATTCACCAGTTGGTCTCCTGATCTCCCCCGTTGAGTCTGATCGTCCCACTCTCGACTCGAGTCAAGTTTTTGCCGCGTCGTGCCCCTAGGTTGGATGAGTGAGATGTTCCTCACACGACAGGCGTAATTATAGGTGGAACAGGCGTAATCCCACGCCGTTCACGGCGTGGATACGCGCCGTCACAGCGGCAATTCCCGACGGGTTTGTTCCAAAACACCGTCTCTGCAGGCGTCGGCGCACTGGGGTCGTCCCCAGTGCTAGCCGAGTGCCCGACAACTGGCGGTTCGAGTGTCCGCCCACACTGGAAACAGGGCAGGGTGTGGCCCGATGTGGGAATCACACACCAACCACTGGGCAAATACTCGCAGAGAAAGTCACTCCGAGTCCATCGCAGTCTGCCGGACTCC
>JAQCMZ010000173.1 GCA_028274825.1 Haloferacaceae archaeon | reverse complement strand
AGCGAGTTCTTCGAGAACGCGCTGACTGGATTGAGAATGCAAGTCCGTGTAGCGGTCGTGGGTTTTGAGTTCGGCTTTGAGTTGCCCGTCATCGGGAGTCTCGCCCGTGTCGTCCCACTGTTGTTGTGTGTAGTAGCGACCGACGTTCCAGAGCTTTGAGCCAGCCCATCCAAGTTGGTCGAGGTCGTCACAAACCTGTCGCTGGTTCGCAATCGTCGCCTCGAAGGTTCGGACAGTTCGGCTCACTTCTGGCTTCATAACTGGTTATAGACGCCATTAATCTACTAGTATCGGTGGGCGTGGAATATCCAGCCTCGCTATCGACGGCGGATTGCGGAGGAGTTGTCGGCTGTATCCCCGCCCTTCAGGGCGGGGTTGTAGCCTTGTACCTTTCATGAAACAAGTGTGTGTCGCACAGTGAAAAGCAGTCAGTCACGCCGCCACCGGTGCAGGCTGGTTCTAATCGCTACTCAGCGTCGTCGGCCTCATCATCGCTACCAGCGTGGCCGTCGGCTTCGGCGACTGCGTCGGCGACTTCGTTTTTCGGCAGGTCACGGTACCCGTCATCCACGGTTACCGTGGAGAGAGAAAGGCTATCGGCGGAGATCTCCTCTTCGTGGTTTTGGAGCGCTCGCACGGCCAGCGACAGACCTGTCCCGAGATCTAGGCCCTCTTCCCACTCGTCTTCCAGCACCGCGTTAATTTCTTCGCGGCCGCCGCCAATCACTGTTGCTCGCCACTCGTTCGGCGTACCTGATGGGTCAGCCCCGAACAGGCGTGGTTGCCCCTCTTCGATGCCGCCGATCAACAACGCAGCGCCGAACGGCCGGGTTCCGCCTAATTGAGTGTTTTCCTGGATTTTGTCCGTGACGGACTTGGTGAGATCCTCGACACCGACCGGTTCGCCGTAGCGGAGTCGGCTCACCTGTGACTGCTCTCGAGCGAAGTCGATCAGTTGACGGGCGTCAGCGACATGTCCCGAACTTGCAGTTCCCAAGTGATCGTCGAGTTTGTGGAGTTTCTCGATACTCTCTGGTTCCATCAGCGACGATGAGGCGCGGCTCATTGCCGCAAAAATGACTCCGTCGCCCGTTCGGATACCAAGACTCGGTGCACCCCGGGAGACCGCTTCACGGGCGTACTCGACCTGGTAAATCCGGCCATCCGGCGAGAAGAGTGATGTTCCCCTGTCGTAGGCTTGTTGATTGTTTCCGTCCATCATCTGTGACTCTCTCGTTGCGCTGCTCCGTCTTGATTCATCAATCTGTGATATGACCCCGGGCCGGAAAAACCCTGTTCACCTGTGTTGCTGGACTGTGACTCCGAGTCACTCCACAGCAGAGTCGAACGCCAGTGATACTGTAAGCCCGGTCTGGTCGTATCAGTCTGTCCGGCGGTGGTATGTAACGAAGGAAAATTCCCCACGGTCATCACGCCTGGTTTCGGCCCAGTTCGACTCGTCGAAGGCAGGGAACTTGGTATCTCCCCCAACGCCACGATGAACCTCGGTCAACACTAACTGATCGGCTCGGGAGAGGAAGTCAGAATAAATGCTTTCACCACCGGCGACGTACACCACATCAACACCGCGCTGTGCGGCGTCTTCAGCCGCCATATCGACCGCTTGTTGAACTCCTGAAGCGTGGACTGCACCAGCTGGGAGCGTCATCGATGACCGACTCAACACGATGTTTGTCCGCTCGGGGAGTGGACCGCCGAGTTGGTCCGCGATGCCCTCGTAGGTACGTCGCCCCATGATGACGGGGTGACCGGTTGTTGTCTGCTTGAAATGCGCAAGATCCGCCGGATAGTGCCATGGAATTTCACCGTCGTCACCGATAGTTCTGTTTTCTGCGACCGCTGCAACCATCGCTATCTTGGGCCCCATTCTGCGGTCATCAGCCATTATTCTGCCACCGCAAACTCGAGACTGTCGGCAGATTCGTACCCGATCAACTCGATATCGTCGTGGGTCAATTCATCGAGTGGGACATCTGCAACCTGAATCTGAGGCCGAGGTCGCGAGTTACGCGCGAGTTGCTTGAGCAGGTTCGGAACGTGATCAAGATGCTGATTCGCTGCGGATTCGGGGGGGGCCGTCTCGAGAAGCCACTCTCTGAGGCGGCGATACTCTTCATCTGCAGTCACTCCGCGGAGTCTCTCCTGCAGTCGGTCGAGATTGTCAGCGTACCAGGCGCCGCGGTCACCGGCCCCACAGTACACATGGGCGTCGACGACAGTATGGCCGAACGTGCCGAGTGTGAATCCGGTCCGCTGGGCGACGGCTGTCGCCAGCAGCGAATACGCCGCGATATTGAACGGAATCCCGAGCGCGATATCACCCGACCGCTGTGTCAAATGCAGATTCAATGTGTCTCCCTGCACGTTGAAAACGAACGTATAATGACAAGGCGGGAGTGTGGAGACAGCTGCATTTGCGGGGTGCCAGGCGTTAATCACAATTCGGCGCGACTGCGGATTTTCTCGGAGCTGGTCGAGCGCATACGCGAGTTGATCGAACGTCCGGTGTGGAGAATCGCCACCGTCCTCGCCTTCACTCGCGTCCTCGCCAGAGTCGCTGGTTTCGACCGTGATCCAGCGATTACTGTCTTCGGGCCAGGCTTCCCCCTCGAGTCCGGTCTCGGGGACTGGATACCGCCTCCAAAACCGGCCGTACGCGGTGTCGAGATGGCCATCCTCGTCGGCCCACGCATCCCAGATCCCAGTCTTTTCTCTGAGGTCTCGGATATGTTCGTCACCCGAAATATACCACAGGAGTTCGTGAATGAGTGACTCCCACCGATATCCGTCAAGTTTCTTGGTCGTCAGGAGCGGGAATCCTTTCGAGAGGTCAACGGTGTAGCTCTTGCTGAAGGCAGCGATTGAATCCACACCCGTCCGATTCGGTTTGTACGTCCCCTCTGAGAGTGTCCCCGCGACGAGGTCATGGTACTGTTGCATGATGGGCGTTCTATCAATTTACGAAGCGTCTCCCGAGGTGAAAAACCTGACTTCGCGATGAGTCTTTTTGCCACTCGTGTCACCACGACTCGCGAACAGCATACTGTGGTGGAATCTCCGTCAGAGCAAAACTAAAACTTCCTAGCGCGTCTGAAATCAGTTACCAAGATGCTTCAGAACCTCGCAGCCGACGTTCAGGCATTCACCAGCAACGCGTTTCTCGTCGATGGGCACCATCGTGCGCTAGTAGACACCGGCTCGAACTTCGATATCGTCAGGCGAGTGAACAATCACCTGTCGGGACTCGATATCGTCGCCATCACTCACACACACGCTGACCACGTGGGTAATCTCGACGAGGTTCGCGAGAGCTTCGACGTGGAGGTGATCGGGTTCGGCACCGATGAGACGACGTTTGATCGGACAATCGAGGACGGCGAAACGATTCAGATTGGAGATCACGAGTACACCGCATATCATACCCCCGGACACGCGAGAGACCACCTCTGCTTTCACAGCCCCGTCAGTGGGGTTTGCTTCGCGGGAGATCTCGTATTCGCGAACGGTGGATTCGGTCGGACCGATCTCGAGGCGGGAGACAGACTCAGCTTGATCGATAGTCTGACTCGGCTCGGCGACACCACCGGGGACTCACTCTCAGAACTGTACTCCGGCCACGGTCCCGCCTCTACTGAAGTTCCGTCACAGAATATTGACCTCGCGATTCGAATGGCCGAGAATAGACACTGACCTCATCCCATCTCGGCCCATCTCACCTCACGGTCTACTCAGAGAAGCCACCACGGGCGAGAATCAGCCACAGTAATGCCACTCTCTTCGCAGAATCACAGGCCTTCCAGGGCGTGATCATGAGGGACTTCACACGACAGTCGAGTCACCCTCTTCCCACCGTTTCAGGTATGAGATCCGATTCTCCAGCATACGTACGACGTTCGTGGGTTTCCTCGGAGTTCACAGGCGCTTTCTCAGGGGACCCATCGTCGGGAGCGTGGTACTCAGCGGGCGTTCAGATAGCAGGCTGGGCCAGCAGGTCTTTCCTCTTTTTGATCCGGGTTTCGGCCTCAGCGTGCACTAGCGAGGTGTCAGTGTGTGCGACACGTCTTGATGCTGGATGTGGGGTAGTCTGTCAGCTACCCACCCCCAAAGGGGTGGGCTTCCGCGCTGTTACCGCTGTGAAACTGAGACCCACTCGTCATCATGAGCGTGAGCGGGATTCCTTTCTCACCCCCAGCATATCGTGTGTGTCTCTTTCAGAAAAAACACGAAACACGCCCACGGCTTCGACCGTAGGTGGCTGACTGGTCGGTGACTGGATGAACGGTGTCGGAGTCATCTTACGGCTCGAGTCATGGACATTCTGCTTGCTCCGCTGTAATCGACACGGCGCCGGATGGGCAGTGTCGTGACATTAGATGTGATCGAGAAGACTGTCATACACCGTCGTATAACTGTTCGCCACCGCAGAGGGGGTTTTCCGCTGGGCTTCAGCGAGCGGCTCTACACGGTGAATTGCATCCGGGTCGAGAACGTCTGTCACAGCATCTGTATGTGACTCCAAGCTCCCTTGTCGGGGAGATCCGGCGACTCTTTCTCGAGCTTCGAGGAAACGCGGGCCCTCATACACGCGAACTCTCGTTGGGTCGACAACAGCCACTGCGTCGACTGGTATTTTTAGCGGAACCGCGACATCCGCGTACGATTCAATCACCAGTGGCCGGCTGAGTGTCTCGAGACGTGTCGAGAGTCGTCTGAACGCGTCAAGATACAGTTCGGCGGTCACCTCGTTGAGGGCTTCGATTGAACGGACGCGTGTCGCGTCTTCCAGTGACAGCGCCTCGTACGCGGGAGCTGGAATGTAGCCTTGTTGCTCTGCAGAGGCGTTGATCACGTAGTTAGGCCCCTCGCGTGTCGAAACGCGGTCAATCATGAACGTTCGATCCTGCTCGCCGAGCAGCCCTGTTTTTCCAGGAGTCGGACGCCACAGTCTGTGCACCGGGTTGATATCAGTCACACATGTCCGCCGGGGAGACCTGCCTGTGCTATTCGGCGTTGTCTCTCGAGTGCCACTGTCTGGCGACAAATCGAGGCCGGTACCGCTTGCAGCGGCGAGTCGCTCCACGTCTTTCCCGTAGAGGGCTCCATCGTTGAAGGCGCGCCGGACGGCGTCGTGATCGTACCAGAAGTCGTTACCGGCGCGGGGTTTCACTCCAAGCGGGTCGACACCGCGATGACGGAGATACGAAAGAAAACCCACAGTAACTGTCGTTTTCCCAGCGTCGACACGTGCCCCGCCAGCGACGAGGAATCGCGGCGCTGTCACTGGCCGTTGAGATCACTGTCCGGCCAGCCAGTTTCGTCTGGGTGGTCGGTACTTTGAGGAGTCGGATCCGATTCGCTCGCGGATTCAGCGTCACCGGTATCGAGGCGGGTTGATCTGGCCTGCTGGAACGCGCGACGTTCGGTGTCGGTTTTCAATCCATAGTATCCGGGGCCTGTCTCGTCTACCGGGTCTGCGACGACGAGATCCTCTGCATGTGTCATGACCCACGGAATCGCCCAGTCGAGTAGAACCTGTTCAGTGTCTTCTTCTAACTCGGCGTCTGGCTCCAAATCCTGTAACAGCCGGGCAATCTCCGGAACGGTATACAGCGTTTCCGAATCTAATACCTCTTCCGGGTGGTGGAAATCACACGGATACAGCGTTTCCACAGCATCCTTTTGAAGTGGCATGAGTACTGGTAGTTTCTCCACGAATTAACCTCCACGGAACTGTATGGTTTCGTTCACTCGTCGGAAGACGGGTTTTTGCCAGCCGATTTTCGCTCTCGTCAGCGATACCGTCGGGGTATCTCAACGGTACACAGTTGTGTCATAAGAAAAGCGCAGAGTGAGCCGACAGATCAAGTTGTGAGAGCCACCCAACCGCGACGACATCACCAGATGTGAAGTCCCTCGGGGGCATCCTTCGAGAATCGGCGATTCTCGTCATCACTCTTCTTCGATTTCCGTCCGACCCCGAGGCTTCCGTGTGTAGGGCCGCACTGCACCAGCAACGGACTGTAATTCCCCTCGACCGTGTCCGTGAGGAGTCGGTTGGAATTCGCACCCGAACACGCCGATGTGTCCATGAGGGTCGGTCGCTCCACCACGACCCGACAACTCCCGTCGCACCGCCAGCGGCGGATTTTGAGAGGAGCCACGTTTCCACACTGTCGAACGACTGTTTCATACTGAGGTCTTCAATATCCGTCACAGCCGCTCCCTCCTGTTCCGTCACGTGGGTTCACGAATCCTTCGACGGCCTTCACCCTCGGGGACAAGCCCCGAGGCACTCGGCCTGTTCCGCCTGTAGAATACGCATGCTGAACACCGACGTATTGACTGATATTCCCGCTCGGCCCGCTGTCAAGACGCTGCTGCACTCCCGGAACCGATCATACTCGACAATCAGAAACACAAGGATCCCGTCTCTCAACGGGGCGGTTGACGGTGTTGCCACTGTCGATGTTGTGGGAAAAAAGTGCGAGTGTGAGTGTTGACGGGTTACTCGTACGTCTCGACGACCGTCTCAAAGTTGTCAGCGATATCGTCCCAGTCGACGACCTCAAAGAAGTTGTCGACAAAGTCGCCGCGCTTTGGACCGTAATCGTAGTAGTACGAGTGTTCCCATACGTCGAGTGCGAGGATTGGATGGGAACCGGGGACACCACCTTCATCGTGATTATCGACGACGAGGTTCCGGAGTTGTTTAGAGACCGGATCGTATGCCAGCAACGCCCATCCACTAGCAGCCGAGGCAGCGACATCGAACTCGCCTCTCCAGCCCTCGTAAGAGCCGAAGTCCTGTTCGATGCGGTCGCCCAGAGCACCGTCGGGTTTGCCACCACCGTTAGGCGACATATTCTCCCAAAACATGGTGTGGAGATAGTGTCCACTCCCATTGTGGGAGACATCGGTCAGTGCGTCGGCGGACCCATCGTAGTCACCGTTCGCTCGGTTTTCAGCCAACTGTTCTTCGGCACTCGTGAGGCCGTTCACGTAGCCCTGGTGATGGGTGTCGTGGTGCCATTCGAGAACCTGATCTGAAATGTGCGGTTCGAGTGCGTCCTTCTCGTACGGAAGCGGGTCGAGTTCGGGGTTGGAGTGTTGCGACATTATTACTACCATATGAACCAAGTGCCGGAATACTGTTAAAACTTGAGGCGGTGTTTGGATACGGCGGAATCAGTGCTGGTTGGTTTATACTAATCCCGGCGCCCTCGGGCTATCAGTTCCGTCACTAGTGAGGTTATCTTGAGAGCGGTTACCAGACCGCGCATATCGGTGTATTGATACTCGGTCCGTGATCGGGAGTTCACAAAATCGGGGAGTCCAGACAGTCACTCGAGAGTTGGTCGTTCCCCGAGACAGGTGGGTGCTGCGGGAGCTGACACCGAGCTAATTCATTATCACGACCACAGATGTCGACCTCCCGGGACTTGCACACGATTGTAATCAATCGGACCAGCAGCATTGAGGAGACACCCGCGGAAGTGAGCTAATCAGTGAGAGCAGTGACTCGAGACGTGATGTTGAAGCGTCAGCGGCGAGAACGAGTCACGGGTGATACACGTTCTGACGACGGTCGTATTCGATCATTTCAGCGACTTCAGTGGCGAGTCCTGGGTTGATGGAGGTTTCGAGGATATGTAACGAGAGATCTAATCCGGCGGTCACACCGCCAGCCGTCACCAGATCCCCGTCGTCAACGACTCTGGCGTCGACGACTTCTGCGTCAGTATCGGCTAGATCACTGATTGCTCCGTCGTGGGTGACTACTGGTCGGTCGTCAGTAATCCCCGCCTCTGCAAGAAGCATACTGCCAGTGCAGACGGCCGCGAGCTGACAGTCCGACTCATCATACTCAACAAGCGCGCTTGGAATGTCACCGCGCTGGGCCTCTGCCCAGGCACTCGCATCGTCATCTCTGGCGTTCCATCCCCCGCCAGGCACGAGTAGCAAATCCGGCGACGATTCAGTGTTCGGATCTGGGAGTGTTCGGTCAGGTTCGACTCGCGTCCCGTGACTCGCGGTCACTCGGTCAGTGTGAGTTAGAGTGACGTACTCGACGTGGATGGTGGCGCTCATGTCACCAGCGTAATCGAACACCTCGTACGGCCCGATTGCGTCTAACTCGTCAAATCCATCATACAGCAGAATTTGGATCTGCATGAAGGCCAACTCACGGGCCGAGGCAAAACTGTTGTCTTTCCGCCAGTCTTCGTGACCCGTGGAAATGTGCGTGTCGACCGCGATTGTCGTGCGAGCGGTTCCGACACCACTCGAGACGGTGTGACGAGTGCTTACCGATTACCGCTAATCGTCTGCCTCGCCGCGTGCACGTTCGAACATCGAGAGTGTCTCTTCACGGCGGTCAGAGTGATCGACAATCGGATCCGGATACTCTGGAGCCGATCGGCGCCGCTGTGTCAGCGACAGTTCGTGCCACGAGTGAATCAAATCAGGGTCGACACCCCGGAGTTCGGGGACGTAGTCTGTGATGTATTCCCCGTCAGGGTCGTGGCGTTCGCCCTGAGTCATGGGGTTGAAAATCCGGAAATACGGCTGAGCGTCCGTTCCTGTGGAAGCAGCCCACTGCCAGCCACCGTTGTTGTTGGCGGGATTGTGGTCAGCGAGTTTCGTCCGGAACCAATCGTATCCCAGCCGCCAGTCGAGTTGAAGATCTTTCGTCAGGAACGAAGCGACGATCATGCGCACCCGATTGTGCATGAACGCTTCCTCGCGGAGTTGCCGCATCCCGGCGTCGACAATCGGATAGCCGGTTTCGCCGTCTTTCCACGCCTGTAATGCATCTGGATCCTCGCGCCATTCGATGGGATTTTCATACTCTTTGTAATTCTCGGTGACGACGTTCGGATTGTGATACAACACTTGCGTGTAGAATTCACGCCAGGCCAATTGGCCCTGGAACTCACGCACCTCTTCACGTTGGTCTCCAGTTGCGCTCTCCAGTGCCTGCTGGGTGCGGTCGTACACTTCCCGAGTCCCGATAGTCCCGAATTTGAAGTCTGCAGAAAGGCGGGATGTGGCGTCTTCTGCCACCTCGTCTCGCGTCGACTCATACTGGAAAATATCTCCATCACAGAACGAGGCTAATCGTTCGCGTGCTGGGTCTGTCCCTGCCGATTGGATATCTGCCTCGGGAGTATCAAATCCTAATTCGTCGAGACTCGGGATCTCCGTCCGGGTGAATTCAGCCGCGTCTGTCCCACTCTCGACCGCAGCCACCGCCTCCTCGGGCGCTGGAAACGGCTCTTCTTTCTCGCGATCTTGCCACTTCTTCCAGTAGTACGTGTACACCGAATACGGGTCACCGGCGTTTGTTCTGATCGAGTCAGGCTCGTGATGGATGGCATCGTGGTGGGCTTCACGGTCGATACCAACCTCGTTGAGTGCCGTTCGAACACGCGCATCACGCTCCCGTGCAAGTCCTGAGTAGTCTCGATTCCAGACGACTCGCTCAGCATCTAGTGTCGTTCCGATCTGTGGAAGAACCTCTGCAGGGTCTCCGCGAGCGATCAGTAGATCACCTCCCCGCTCTCGATACGCGCTCCGAAGCGAGTCCAGGGCGTCAAGCATATACGACACCCTGGGCGGAGCCGCATGATCGAGAACTTCTCTGTCGAACACGAACACTGGCGCTACCGTCCCGCGGTCGGCGGCGTGGGCCAACCCGCGATTATCGCTCACACGCAAGTCCTGCCGATGCCAGAACAGTTCCATATATCAGTGATGTGCGGCTGCTACCTGAAGGTACTGCCGACTCCTCACTGGAGGGAATCACAACCACAGTCAACGACCGGGAACTCGTGTTGCGATTATTACAGCTGGTCATCTGGCGCCGGTCGACGTGTCTGCCGACGCCTCCAGGAGCGACAACTGTTCGGTCGGTTTAACAACTCGCCGGCAAAATGGCCAGATATGTCCGTTTTAGAAGCCGTACAACCGGAACCGCTTCCGATCGCGGAAACCGCTGGATTAGTGTTGATACTCAGTATCGCCGCGACGGCCGCGTGGTTGCTGTATCTCACTCGGTGACACGTGCCAGATTGAGCCCACTGGACTCGGAGTGACGATTTCTCAGCTCTATCGGTCGTAGCGTCGATTCAGTGGGAGTACCGATTGTCCACAGACTGGGTCCGGGTATTGTGGTCTCTCGGTCGGGCAGTCATCACGGAGCTGGTCGGAACCGCGATATCTCACGCCCTCTTTTCCTGGCATGAATTATAAAAACCACGGAGAATACCCGCGCCTTCAGGCGCGGGATGAATCCAACACTCCTTGCACAGTCCACCGTCGATACCACGGCTGGATATTCCACCGTTCTCAACCCAGAAATTTACACCAGACACGATCATGAGAGATGATATAAGCATTCAGAATGCTAGAAGTCCACCGCACCCACCGAAAATCCGCAACCACAGTCAGGTAGAAGGGTCGCTCGACCGGCACGGATGGAGTGCGAACAAACTCTGGAACGTCGCTACCCACCACTCCCGAACCGTATGGGAACAGACGGGGGAGATTCCTGACCACGGCGACCTCAGAGACGAGTTGAACTGTGCAGGAGAGAAGACGACAGTCACCGCGTCGAACGCGGCCTGTACGTGTGTGAGAAGTGCGATGGTGCGTTCAACGCCGAGGTGAACGGTGCGGAGAACATCCGCCTCGACATCGATCAACGTAACTCCGAGTCCACGCTCGGTTTGGGCGAGGAGAGGAGTCCCGGCTGGTTGGCACGGCCCTCGGTCTATCTTCATGACCTCTCCCGCGGACTCCAAGCTCGGACAGAGGTGGTGGGCTGCAACCCATAATCTCCCCGCGGTCGGGATTCCTCCGTCGCCAGACGCAGTCTGGCGGGCAGTCACGCGGTGCGTGACGACGCCTTCAGCCGGAGGAGGATGTCAAGTGTCGGCGTGGCTCGTGGGTTGTACCGGGCGAGTATCTGGACATCCGTTATGAAGTAGCTCAACACGTCAGCTCCCCACCCGTAAACGGGTGGGCTTGTCGGTGGACTCGCAAGTGTCGTGCTCCACAAGCGGACAGCCCCACGCCCATCTCTTTCGAAACCCGGGCTTTCTCAGGCGGCTTCCAGCAGGGGAGTCAGAGGGACTCGTTCAGTATTACCGGTAGGGCTGACAGACTGCCCGTCTCACCGGCCGCTTCTGGGCCGGTGTGTCGTGTGTGATAAAATGTGTTTTAGTCGAATACCCATTAAACCCGTACAACCGCTCAAGCCCTGGGCTTACGCGCGGTTACCGCGGTGATACTCT
>JAQCMZ010000170.1 GCA_028274825.1 Haloferacaceae archaeon | reverse complement strand
CCTCGGGGTCATCCGTCGAGAATCGACGATTCTCGTCATCACTCTTCTTCGATTTCCGTCAGACCCCGAGGTACTCGCCTCGAACCGCTGTAGAGACCATGTCTTTTCAACTGACCCCTCCAGTGACCTACTATGGGATTCGGCCGTGAGGAAGTCTCGGTCTCGCGAGATACTCCTAGCTGTCGGGCTCGCTAAGACACCATCGGCCACACACGGTCTCCCGTGTAGGTGTGATGGGTTCGCGAGATCCGCTGAGGGTCGATCTTCAGGCGAGGTGACACTCCTCGAACGGGCTGCCACCGTGAACATAGCCCGTGGCCACCGAATTGGCTTCACTCCTCTCTCTCGCAGTTGAGGGGTATCTGCAGGTGAGGTGCCGACCGGCCGGACAGTCTCGGCACGTGGATGAGAGTGAGACGTACTCGTGGCCGTCGTGAGCCTGAGTGCGACCCCCTTCCCGCCCAACATGTCCTATGTCACATGTCTCTCAGAGTTGAATACCGCAGAATCTACATTAGCCGATTCCACCCGAGCGCGACACGGCGGCTGTGCCGTCTTGAGTCGGCTTCATCTACCGAATGGAGTGGGGTGTGGGGTTTTGCCCAATCTGTGTAGTCGGCGAGAGGACAGTCAGGAAACCAACGGCCTCAGCCGTGGGTAGCTGACGACAGCACGGGACCTCTGGTTTCTCCCGTGAGAACACGGACGCGTGGTTACTCAAGACGACGGTTCGCGGCTGCAATACCAGCGTCGGTATCGACATCGACCCCAACATCAGTCATCGCCTCTCCGACGGTTCGGACACCGCGGACGATGTCCTCGTCAGCAAACCGGCCCATGTTCGAGACTCTGAAAATCTCGCCGCCGAGATGTGCTTGCCCGCCAGAGATGGAGACATTCCGCTCTGCAACTGCGGCCATGAACTCGTCATCGTCGCCCCGAATGCTTTCGGGGAGACTGACCGCTGTGAGCGTGTTTGAGAGGACGGTGTGATCGGATGCCGTCGCAAACAGATCCAGTCCCATTTCGGTAAATCCATCACGGAAGGCTCGCGCCTGACGGTGATGGCGAGCAATCCGGGCGGGCATCCCCTCGGATTCGATTTCTTCGACGGCCTCTGCCAGCCCAAGATACAGCGGGATTGCAGACGTGAACGGTGTCTGATGAGAGTCGGCTTTCCGGAGGTGCCAGTCGAGGTCCTCGTAGAATGGGGCCGATTCCCCGTCGATTCGGTCAGCTGCCCTCTCGGTCAGATACATGGCCGAGGTTCCAGGCGGTGCTGCCAGTGCTTTTTGCGCGTCTGTCAGCGCGATATCGACACACCAATCCTCCAGACTGAATACGTCGCCTCCGATACTAGTGACACCGTCGAGAACGAATATCGCATCACTTTCTCGGGCGATTCTGCCAACCCCCCAGGCGGGATTCTGCAGCCCCGTCGAGGTCTCGTTGTGGACCATCGTGACCATCGTCGTCTCGTCGCTGACGGCTGCGTCCACGTCCGCCAGCGGAATCGACTCACCCCACGGAACTTCGACGCGGGTCACCGCGTCAGTATAACGGTCGGCGATACGGGCGAATCGACGACCGAATTTCCCGTTGACGAGCGAAACTACCTCGTCACCAGGTTCGACCACGTTCGCCACTGCTGCTTCCATTGCCATCGTCGCTGTTCCGTTGAAAATGAGTGTCTCGCCCGGCACACTGGTGTCTGTCTCACCCGGTGTCGAGTGAGTGAACACGTACTCAGCACCAGACTGTGCACGCTCGTAGATCGCTTCGAACTTGGCCGATCGATGCGACATCATCGGTGCTGACATTGCCTCACGCACCCCATCCGAGACAGGCACTGGCCCTGGATTTAACAGGAGAAAGTCGCCATCCATATGACTACTGAGTGGTCATCGGGGTTAACACCAGCGGGTTTCGCCAACAATTCCGTCCGAGACTGACCGTGACAGAGCCGTCTTGTCGAGCGACAGTGGTCACTCCCTGTTGGGGTGTGACCCGCTGACCCGATCTGTCTCACTGGCATCTTCACAGGTATCGCTCCCGATTTTCGTCTGGTCGTCTGCACCTCTCGCACCGCTGTCGCTGGATTCTACCCCGCGAGTCACCTCAGTATAGTTCCGGCTCTTTTTACGCAGTCATCACCAGATAACGCATATGTCAGAGCCGGAGACGCGGTACGCGGATCCCGAGCAGAACCCGTACGTTGAGGATCCCACACTGGATTTTGACCCTGTAGAGTCACTGAATCCTCCGGTCGCCGAAGTACAAGCTACCCGCCTCAGAGACGCAATCCGTGAACACGATTACCGCTACTACGTCGAGGCGGACCCATTTGTCCCTGACCCTGTTTACGATAAGCTATTTGCCCGACTGACTGCTCTCGAGGAGACATTCGATCTCGAAACCGATGATTCGCCGACACAGCGGGTGGGGGGTGAACCGGTCGACGAACTGGAGACGGTCACACACACCGCACCGATGCTCTCGATCGACCAGAGCACTGACGCTGCCGATGTCAGGGACTTCGACCGTCGGGTTCGGGATGACCTCCGTGGCGAAGGATACAACGCTGAGGCTCTCGGCTATCTCTGCGAACCGAAATTTGACGGCCTCTCACTCGAGGTGGTGTACGAGGATGGCCAATACGCGCGAGCGGCGACGCGGGGAGACGGCCGCGAAGGCGACGAGGTGACCGAACAGGTTCGGACCATTCCGTCAGTTCCACAGCGGCTTCGGGGTGACCCACCCGCCCGTCTCGCGGTTCGCGGTGAGGTGTATATGCCGCTGGATGCGTTCGCCGACTACAACGCAGACTTGGTCGAGCGAGGAGAGGAGCCGTTCGCGAACCCTCGAAACGCTGCCGCGGGGACACTCCGGCAACTGGATCCGAGCGTCGTCGCCGAGCGCCCGCTCGACATCTTCTTTTTCGACATTCTCGAGTGGGTTTCCGGGTCCGAGAGTAATCTCGACGACTCTCCCGAGAGGCCTGACTCATACAGCGCCCAACTCGATACATTCGCTAATCTCGGGCTTCGAACGACCGATCGTGCCGAAGCAGTCTCTGATGTCGAGTCAGCAGTCGCGTATCGCGACCGACTCGACGCCGAGCGCGAGACACTTGATTACGAAATTGATGGTGTCGTAATCAAAGTCGATGACAAATCTGCCTGTGAGACGCTCGGAGCCACCTCGCGCTCGTATCGATGGGCGTTCGCCTACAAATTCCCCCCACGCATCGAGGAGACGGTGATCCGGGATATTACCGTCCAGGTGGGCCGAACTGGCCGGCTGACACCGGTTGCACTGCTGGATCCCGTCACGGTCGGCGGGGTCACTGTTTCCCGGGCGACTCTTCACAATCCCGACGAGATCGAGGATCTTGGAGTGAACGCCGATGACAGAGTCCGGGTGTATCGAGCCGGTGATGTGATTCCGTATATTCCCGAGGTGATCGACAAGCGGAGTGACGGAACATACCAGTTTCCTGATGAGTGCCCCGCCTGTGGGTCACCCGTCGAGCGAGACGGTCCACTCGCGTTCTGTTCGGGTGGACTCTCCTGTCCGGCCCAACTAGAGCGGGCAATCGATCACTACACCCGTCGAGACGCGCTCGATGTCGAGGGGCTCGGCGAAGAGCGTATCCAGCAGCTGCGAGAGGCAGGATTACTCGAGTCACTCCCAGACCTCTATCGGCTCGACAGCGAGCAACTCGCGTCACTCGAAGGCTGGGGAGAAACCAGCGCAGAGAATCTCCTCTCGGGGCTTGCAGATTCCGCGGCCCCACCGTTATCCGACTTTCTGGCCGCGCTTGGGATTCCTGAGGTGGGATCAACCACCGCTGACTCGCTGGCCCGGTATTTCGGTGATCTGGACTCGTTCATCACGGCCGACGAGACTGCACTCAGAGCTGTCGATGATATCGGCCCTGAAGTGGCGGCTTCGATTCGAGCATTTCTCGACTCGGAGAAAAACCGCGATACCATCCGTGAACTCAGAAACCAGGGCGTCGACCCCCAGCCTGTTGAAGACGACATGAGTGACGAACTCGCGGGACTGACCTTCGTGTTCACCGGGTCGTTATCAGAGCCTCGCCGCGTCGCCGAAGAACTCGTCGAGACACGTGGCGGATCCGCGACGGGAAGCGTCTCATCGAACACTGATTATCTAATTGCGGGCGAGAATCCAGGCCAGAGCAAACGAGATGACGCTGCAGCCGAGGAGGTGCCGGTCCTCGACGAATCGGAGTTTGCCGAACTACTGGCTGATTGCGGTATCGGTTGGCCACCGGAGGCCGACTCTGAGTCTGAGAACTGATGTCCGTCGTGTGTGTCTGTGTTGCTCCAGGGGCGTGGCCGTCTGGGGTGACCCGGGGGTTCAGCATTCAGGAATTGGCCGGTTGAACCCTGCGGTGAGATATGTCACCTTCCTGAGCACCGTTCCGAGTATCATCGCAGTTCACGGCAATTTATGACCAATCGCGAGGAACATACTGTATGGCTGCGATCGAGATATCCGGTGTCACGAAACAATACGGCGAGCTCACAGCCGTCAGTCAGTTGAACCTCACGGTCGAGGAGGGCGAAATATACGGCTTTCTCGGCCCGAACGGCGCCGGGAAATCGACGACAATCAATATGGTGTTAGACTTCGTCCGCCCGACAGATGGCGACGTCAGAGTGCTCGGTAACGACGCCCAGCGCGACAGCACGATCGTCCGGGACCGGATTGGCGTTCTTCCAGAAGGATTCGGAGTGTACGAACGGCTCTCAGGGCGGAAACACATCGACTTCGCTATCGAGTCAAAAGACGCAGCCGACGATCCTGACGCGATTCTCGAGCGTGTCGGGCTCGCGGGTGACGGCGACCGGAAAGCTGGCGAATACTCGACCGGCATGAAGCAGCGACTCGCACTCGGGATGGCTCTGATCGATGACCCCGATCTGTTGATCCTCGATGAGCCCTCGTCGGGACTGGACCCTGCCGGTGCCAAAGACATGCGCGAGATTGTCAAACAAGAGGCCGAGCGCGGTGCGACAGTGTTTTTCTCCTCACACGTGCTCGGTCAGGTCGAAGCCGTCTGTGACCGTGTCGGTATCCTCCGAGACGGCCAGTTGGTCGCACAAGACTCTATCGAGGGACTTCGGACTGCCGTCGGGGGCAGTGAAACGCTGACCGTCACTGTTGACGCAGCCTCTCAAGACGATCTTGAGCCTGTCCGAGCGATGGACGGTGTGTCCAGGGTGAACACCGATGGAGGAACTGTGACTGTCTCGTGTGACGGGAACGTAAAGACGGATGTGATCGATGCGCTCGAAGAGAGGGATGTTTCAGTTAAGAACTTCCAGACAGAGGAAGCCTCACTCGAGGAGCTCTTTCTTGCGTACACTGAGAACGGGTCGGCTGCCGGCGATGCCGATCCGACGCTTGCTGCCCCGCAGGAGGGTGACAGATGAGTGTCGTACCGATTGCCAGGAAAGACTTTGAAGATGCAATCCGGTCGCGCTGGTTGCTCGGCCTGACCGCGCTGTTTGTCGGACTGGTGTCACTGGCAGCATATATCATCCGCCCGGCTCCTGGTAACACTATCTCGTCGAACTCACTCTTAGAGATTGTGAATCAGGTGTTCGTCGGAATTCTGGTACCGCTGATCGCGCTGGTCATCTCGTATAATGCCATCACTGGAGAACGGGAGTCTGGTTCGCTGAAACTGTTACTGGCGCTTCCTCACTCGCGTGCCGACCTCGTCGTCGGGAAAGTAATCGGCCGTGTCGGGGCACTCACAGTTCCGTTGCTCGTTGGCTTTATTCTCCCTGCGGTCGTACTCGCTGTTGGACCGCTACAGTTCGAAGCGGTGACGTACGTCGGATATGTGCTTGCAGTCTGTCTCCTGGGGGCCGCGTACGTGTCGATTGCGGTCGGCCTCTCGGCTGCGGTCTCGACACAGCGGCTGGCGATTACTGGAGCGATCCTGCTGTATTTCCTGTTCGTCCCACTCTGGGATGCAATCCAGTTCCCGCTTCAGATATGGCTCGGCGGCGGCACCCCTGGTTGGCTCCCGCTCACGCTGGAGGAACTGCTCCGATTGCTCGAACTGATCAACCCGAACGGCTCGTTTGGGTTCGTCGCTGACGGTATCCTCTCTGGTCAACTCTATCAGGGAGACAGTGCCCGAGTTCAGATTTCTGCGACGCTCATGCTGCTAACATGGACGCTGGCTCCACCACTGCTGGGCCTGCTCACGTTCGAAACCAAAGACCTCTGACCGACTCTTCCACCCCGCCGCAGGACGTCTCGACACAGCGTGACTCATAGCGGGACCAACACGGACGCTCAGGGCTTTAGCCGTGTGAGAAAGTGCGTGTGAGCTATTATTCTCGAAGTCTCTGTGAATATGTTCAGTCAGGCCATCTGTGTCTGGCGGGGCGACCGTCAACCGCCCCCTACGAGAGGTGGCAGTCGTCCCCGCTAACCCGACAGAGATACTCTCCAAATAGCAGTAACCCCCTGCCATAGTCACAGTGGTAGCAAGGCGGAAGCCCACGGCTTCAGCCGTGGGAGGAAGCCGACAACAGTGACACAAAAAACACGAGTCGGCTGACCGACATCCAAATCTTTACTCATCCTACACCTGTGAGATTAACTCATGGCGGAAGTAAATAAACTCTCATCCTCCCGCTCGAAACCCCATCGAGCGACGAGCACGAGCGCTTCCACCAAACCGGTAGCAAATACCAGTACTGCCGTGACCGAGCCAGCGAGTACTGCTGGCAGAATCCCAACCGACCGGACAACATCGTGACCTCAAAGAGAGCCGTCGAAGACGCTCTATACCACGACCTGAGAGAGGAGACTAATGGGCTCCATGCAAATCTCGTGCAGAAGGCCATCACAGACGTAACCAACGCAATGGACTCTGTCAAGAAGGCATGGAAGCGTGGCGAGCGTATCAGCAAGCCAACGTGGGAAACAACTGAATCGTGGGTGATGACGTATGACACACGAGCGGGAACGT
>JAQCMZ010000158.1 GCA_028274825.1 Haloferacaceae archaeon | reverse complement strand
GAGCGTGAGCGTGGCACTCACCTTACGGGCGTCCAGACAGCAGGCTGGGCCATCCCATCAGCCCGACTCCCAGTGCGCACCCGCCACAGGGGAGTCACTTTGGGCGATATGTCAATCACTGCTGGTGGGGCTGCGGTGGTGTGTGAGTAGTTGAGACCCGCTCGTGGCCATCTTGAGCGTGAACAGGGTCCCCGCAGCAGCACACCGCATGTTTATTCTACCATACGGACTCTTTGTGATTGAATGTATCGGATAGCAGCGTGCAGGAATAGCGTGTGTGGTTCTCAGTCGTCGGCTTCATCCCACGAAGCCGTGGGCTTTCGCCTCGAACCACTGTAATCGCGATCGGGCCTCTACACTGATTACCCGAAATTGACGCCGTGACGGGCGAGGAAGGCACTGGCTGCTTTGATCTCAATTGGACTCCCGATGATCCGACAGCGCCTGTCTCCTTCCACCATCGTTACGGTGAACTCCGCGTCAAGCCCCTCTCGATGCTCATCGAGAATCCCACATGGAAGCACAATTTGAGTGCTATCGCGGAGGATTGCCGGATCTGGCATTATTCAGTGTGATATACTCGGGCCGTTGTCATAATCGTATCGAAACGAATCTCAATTAGCGTCAACGCAACTGGCGCACCACTCTGCTGACGGCCGTGAACTGTGTTCAGTGTGTGGAAACACCCCGTCCTACGCGAGAATCTGAGCCGAAACCACTCATACTCGGCGAGTCCGAATCTGGGACTGACTGGTTCACCGCTGACTCTGTCGCAATCGTCGCAAATTCGATTCTCATTCGGGCTGAAACACGCAACCTGACAGCGCGTGTGCAATTCCTACAAGGGTTTGCTCATGAATACTGGTTATATCCAACTCTCACCAGGGACACGTGAACGCGGTCCTGAGGTGGATCGAATTCCATCTCAAACAGATCGTGAAATCACGTTCTGAGACACCAACCTGTCTGTGAGTGACACACGGTGAGACGGCAGAACCTACCGACCCCGCAACCGAAAGAACAGCTTTAACGACCTAACCGGTAGACTTCATACAATGGGTCTCGAGGAGGAGATCGAAGAGATCCGTGAGGAGATTGCCGAGACGCCGTACAACAAATCCACAGAGGGACATATCGGGCGGCTCAAAGCAAAACTCGCGGATAAAAAGGAAAAACAGGAGCAACAAAGCTCTGCCGGCGGCGGCCAGGGGTATGCCGTCGAGAAACACGGCGACGCTACCGTTGCTCTGGTCGGGTTCCCCAGTGTGGGTAAGTCGACTCTTCTTAATTCCCTCACGAACGCCGAAAGCGAAACTGCTGACTACGAATTCACTACACTGGATGTCAACCCGGGAATGCTCAAGCACAAAGGAGCAAACATTCAGATGTTAGATGTTCCGGGGCTGATCGAGGGGGCTGCTGGCGGCCGTGGCGGTGGAAAAGAGGTGTTATCGGTCGTGCGAACGGCTGATCTGGTCGTATATTTGCTGTCAGTCTTCGAAATCGACCAGTACGAACGCCTCCGGCGAGAGTTGTACGAAAATAAGATTCGCCTCGATACGGATCCCCCGAATATCTCGCTCAGGAAAACCCACAAAGACGGAATCCGTGTCACGATGGCTGATGAGGTGAGCCTCGATGAGGAAACCGTCACCAGTGTGCTTCGCCAGCAGGGATATGTCAACGCCGACGTGACGATCCCTCACGATCTGACGATTGACGAACTGATCGACGGGGTCATGAACAATCGCGAGTATCTGCCCTCGATTGTCGCGGTAAACAAGGCAGATCTCATCGAACCTGATTATCTGGAGACGGTCAACGAGCAGCTTCGAGAACACAATATCGACCCCGAGACGGCCACGTTTATTTCCGCGCGAGATGAGAAGGGTCTTGATGGACTGCGGGACCGTATCTGGGACGGGCTGGGCCTGATTCGCGTCTACATGGATAAACCGGGTCGGGGCGTCGACTACGAGGAACCGCTGATTCTTGATGACCGAGCAACTGTCGATGATGCGTGCAAAAAGATCGGAGGCCCGTTCGAGCAGCGATTCAAATTCGCTCGTGTGTCTGGCCCCAGCGCCAAACACGACGAACAGCAGGTAGGAACTGGCCACGAATTGGCCGATGAGGACGTGCTCAGGATCGTCGCCCGGCGGTGACCACTCCCTCGAGATGCTCTGTTCTGCTCTGTTTTGACCGGTTCCGTACGGGTCCGTTAGGGTGGAGCACTGAGAACGCTCACGGCTCACGCCGTTAGATGACCCCGATACCGTTCATTCAGAACAAACTCTCCTGTATGAGAGGCCTGCGACAAGCTGGAGCGGAATAAAGACCCTCACGGTCACGGTTACAGTGGCCGGGAGGAGTCGCACTCCAACGCGGACACCATCGCACACCCAGCAGCACGGTCTGTCACCCACACTAATTCTCCTCCGGTGGGTCAACCCTGGGAATCAGACCGATGGTCACGCTGTTCAGGATGCTGGAGGCGTGTATAGTACCCGCACCTGCCAGAGCAGGCACCAGTGAGCGGATACCCGACAACGCCACACCTCACGAGAGGCCGACGCCCTGTTAGCGAACCCGCACAGTGACAGCTGGCAGAATCGCCCCGCTGCAGTCCGCATAGCTGAATCCCCTGACTGAGGTCGTGGGAAGTGGTCAAGCTGTCTAATCGGAACGTTTCAGCGTCGTGGCCTGTTCATCACGAGTGTGACAGACGCTTCCGACGACACCCCTCAATCGTCGGTAATGCCAGAGCCGCCTCAAACAACCGGGACTCCAGATGTAGCCGCTGTGGGGGCTTTGTTGGTTGTCCCAGTGACCGTGTTGTCCGACGGAACAACCAGCTTCACTCTCGTGTTTCTGTGGTCACTGGTCAACACTGCCCCGGTTGCTCCATCACAAACATTTCACCTGTTCACTATTGGAGAGTATTTCGCGGCCGCCACGATGTCGTTCGACCGTCTTCCTCCGTCACTACAGGCATGGCCGCTATCACTCGGATTACACGTGCTCGCGGTCGGTAGTGCCAGCGTCGGGTGGTTGTTCGGCCGCGAAGACCGTCGTGTCACCGGGGGATTACTCGTGCTTGCCGGCGGCGCGTCTCTGTGGGTAGCACTTGGACTCGGCGGTCGGATCGGAGCGACAGTAGGCGTTGACCCGGTGATCGTCCCCGTCGGAGCGATCTTCACGTGGGTCACAGTCATCCTGCTGTATCGTGATGATCTCTGGTCACTGGTCGGCCGGTGACCCCTCGCTCGGAGGTGACGAATGGGGAGAGTTCCCGAGCACTGTCTCGTGAGTTGCCTATCTCGAAGACGCTTGCCGACGGGAGACCAGTCAGATGAATAAAAAGGGCATCATCAGGATGACACCCGAGACGAATCCTGTTGCAGTCTCTGCGTAGCCGTGAGACGGAAGATGTGCCCCCTGCTTGAGCGCTTCTGGAATGAATTCGGTCGCGACGAGATATATCATCGCACCAGCAGCGAATCCGAATCCAATCGGGAGCAGCTCTTGTGCGACGCTGACGAAAACGAAGGCGAAAACGGCACCGATAGGTTGTGGGAGACTCGAGAAAATCGCCCACCCGACCATCCGGCGTGGCTCGACGCTCATATTCCGCAGGGGAATGCCGATAGAGAGTCCCTCGGGGATGTTGTGGATGGCGATGGCGAACGTCATGATGATACCGAGAACCGGAACGGTCAACCCGAGAAACTCTGTCCCCCCATCGAGACCGAGTTCGGCAAACGAGACGCCGACGGCGACTCCCTCAGGAAACGAATGAACTGTGAGGATTCCGAGAATGAGAACGAGTTTCCGAAAGTCTGCCTCTTCGTACTCGCCGGGGTCGATTTCTGCATCGGTGAGCACCCAATTTGTGAAGACGACCAATCCAACGCCAATCCCAACACCGATACTAATCTGTAGATATGTGCCGTACGCTGTCGCCTCGAACAACAACCCAAAAACACTTGCTGCGACCATAATTCCTGATGCCAACCCCCACAGCCCGACTTTCCATCGTTCACTGATCTCACTGAAAAAATAAAACGGGAGCGCACCCACCCCAGTCGCGAGCGCTGTGACCATACCAGCGAGAAACACGAATATCAGATCTCCGAGTAAACCCACTACTCACACTATCGCGAATCACCGGTTTATCAATTCTGCTGATTTCGACATCCACCACCTGTCCAGAGACAGCAACCCTGAACACCCGGTCCATTTGTCTCCCCTGAAGAGGTGGGCTTTCGCTCGCTTCGTGTCAGAGGACATTCAGTGACGGCCGAATCGAGATTACTAAGACCACTCTCATGACCCGTCCAGGTTTTGACCTGCTGTTCCTGGATTCTGGATGTCAGGATCTGGGTGAAAGTTTCTTTCGTCCCGGATTGGTTCTTGCTCGACAGTGATACTCGTGTGTATCGCGTGACAGCGCTCGATTCTGTTCTGCTGAGCGTTCGCGAATCTGGCTACTGTTTTGCCCGCTTCCGTCATGATTTCAATACCACTATTTCAGGCAACAGGGAGTGTATCGTCTGAGTTGATTAACGAATCAACTTTACTATCTTCGCTGCATACAAGACCATGATGCAAATCGCAGCGATTGGAGTAGGCGGCGCGGGCTGTCGTGTCGTCGACACGCTGTGGCGCGATAACGAGCTTCGGGAGCCGTCGTATTTAGCCGACACCCTGGCGTTCGATACGGATACGGACGTTCTGAATCAGTTGCAGACGGTGCCTGACGGCGCGCGCGTCAGTTTCGGGAGTATCGAGACTGGCGGAAGTGGGACAGGTGGTGATCGGACAGCTGGGACTGCGGCGATCGACGAAGACACCACCGCGCTCAAACTGTCGGTCGATGAGGTGACGACGAGTTCTATCGACGCGGTGGTACTCGTGGCGGGCTTGGGTGGTGGCACCGGGTCGGGGGCGACACCGTATCTCATCAAACTGATCAGACAAACCTGTGATTACCCAATCTACACGGTTTCGATCCTCCCCGCAGGAACTGAGGGTGACCGCACAGCCCAGAATGCACGAGCCGGGATTCGGTCGCTAAGAGAGGTGACGACCAGTCAACTCGTCTTCGACAACGATTCTTGGATCGGCTCCGGTGACAGTGTCGCTGAATCGAGACAGAAACTGAATGCCACCCTTGTCAAGCGGATCGCGGCAGTGTTTGTCGCTGGCGAAACAACATCTACCGACACCGTCGCGGAAAGCGTGGTTGACGCCAGTGAGATAATCAACACGCTAGCGGGTGACGATTTCGCGACGATTGGGTACAGCAGTCAGCAAGTCCGCGAGCCGAAGGCTGGAATCGAGAAGTGGGTCGGGAGTCTTCTCGGAAATGAAGAGGAAATCGACACTGTCGAATCGATCAAAGCCGTCGAAACGACGATTCGACGGGCTGTGATGGGAAAGCTCACACTCGAGTGTGACATCGGGAGTGTCTCTCGTGGACTGCTGGTCGTCGCCGGCCCACCCAGGTGGCTCAACAGGCGGGCAATCGCTGATGGGCGAGGATGGCTGTCCCGGGAGACGAACGCAGTGCGGATTCGCAGCGGCGATGCCCCCGAGTCCGACGGGACCGATATCACCGCGACTGTACTACTGGCTGGCATCGAATCTGACCGGATCTCCGCGCTGAGTTCTCCGCGCCACTGACTGAGTGTCCCACCAGCGGACGTGACTCTCCCGTCACGAACGAGAATTAACCTCCATCCGCGAATCAAAATACTCCTGGGCTCAACACGAGTGATACGCTCGGATCAGACTCAATTCACCTGTTTTCTCTACCGTCGACTCTGTCAGAGTGACGGAACGAGCGGGTCAGGGACAGGTTCCAGTATCAATTGATTCTGAATCATGCGTTCGCATTACAGCCGACTGATACTGGCGATATCGGAACGGTCAGTGACGACATACGACCGTGTTTGATCAGGCTATTACTCTCTCCAGTGCATCGACCCCAGCATACCGGTCTTCACCAGGGGGCGTCAGTTCGAGAAACGCTGCTACTGGGGAATACTCGGCTTGATAGCCGGTTTCCGCGGCAGGAAAATCGAAGGCGATCGTCCCGTCTGACCGAAACTCAACGTTTGTCGCGTCTGCCGCCTCGCCGGAAAATACCGCGTCTGGCGCGCCGAATTGAACCTTACTGCCCTCAGAATCGGTTTTATTCTCGGCAAGCCAATCTACCTCTTCGGCTCCGTCGAAAGGGTCGACGGCGACGGTAACGGTCTCGTCTCCAGTGAGATCGATCTGGTTGGTCTCGACGTCGGCACTAACAGTCTTATCAGCCCATGACTCGAGTCCAGCCGCGTTGAGGATTACCTCCCGGAGTTGACCACCGGTGTCGTTGCGTGCCCCGATTGCCAGGTGGAACTGACTATCGAACCCTTCAGCGTAGACACCGACGAGATGACGTTCCTCGTCGTGGTAGACGATATCTGCGCTCGCCCAGTCACCGCCACCCCAAGGATCCCCGAGCGGGCCATCCTGGCCAGCGACGGAGCCACCAGACTCGATTCCACCGTCTGCATAATACGCATCGATTTGTGTGAGCGCTTGGGTGGTCTCTCCGGAAGTCCCCACCTGCCGGTCTGGCTCTCGAGCGGGCGTCAGTTTGAGCCACACGATGGTCGGTCCCGACCGGAACGTGTGACCGGTCTGCCCAGCGATCACGCCTGCTTGAACCAGTGGCGTCCGATTCTCTCCTTGGGGATCGTAGTCGGCGGTATACTCCGCGTTCACACCAATTGCAGGCTCGCGAGTGTGGTCCCAGCCATCGTGTCTGATAGCGAGGGTATCTCCATCGCTCAATTCGGACAGTGCCGGCGCTGTCTCCGGATCAACGTGGACTATCGGTGCGGGACCTACCTCATCATTTTCGTGGATGACCTCGTCGTTCAGCCGCAGTTGGAATCCACCGCTAGTTTCTGAGAGCCGCTCGAATCCGACCTGTCCCGGGGGCTGATCCGCGAGTGCCGTGTTCTGGTACACCAGTGACGGCGAGAACACGGTCCCGAAGGTTTTCGAGACGATCTGCCCGAGCGGCTGCCGATTGAAATTGAAGCCGAACTGCCCGGGGTTGGGTGGGACAAATTCACCGAGTCTGCGCGCGCGCCAGGCTCCGGACACTCCTCGGCTGTCACGCCACGACTCACAGTACGCGGCCCGTGCGACTGTCCGCCACCATGTCTGTCTGTCACGGGTTGGACCGAGTCCCTCAATCAGTGCGATCGACGATGACGTGGGAAACGCATCCTGATCTGCGGGGACCACGTGATTAGCTATCCTGAGAGACTGATCAGAGAAATCGCGATGATACTGGATTTCCTCACGGGCGAGCGAGTCTGGATCGACAGCGATCGTCTCTCCCCCGTCTGAAATCGATTTTGTGGGTTCAAACAGGAAATACGCGTTTTCCACGTCCCAGGTGTGTGACCGGTCGTGTGTCGGGTGAAACTGCCATTCGGTGTCGGCGTTAGTTGACTCGTCGGCCGTTATCGGGGTGAAATGAGCCGTAAACACGTTGAAATTCCCAAACAGCAGCCGAGAGTAATTGAACTCTGTGTCAGCCTGTGTTGCGTACAGCCCAGCGCTGAACGTCACGTCGTTGAAAGCTTCGTATGTCGGCTTGTCGGTAATCGCGGAAGTGTCAATCGACCGGGCGACTGTGCTCGTCTCATCCAGATTGATAGGGGAGTCGCCTGCGGTCAGATCAACGCCGGAGGCAACCGTGAGGACGGGTTCGCCGAACTGCTGATTACGGGCTGAATCAGCCGGGAGTATGCTCTCCGACCAGACCGAGACCCGCTCTGTCGGGGTGAACAACTCCACCTCCCACTTGCCGTCGTCGTCGAATGCGGCGTATTCAGCGATACTGAATGCTCCGTCATGCGCCCAGATGGCGCCGAAATCTCCCGCAGCACTCTCCCGTCGCCCGTGAACGTCCTTTTGAACGACCACCTCGAGCGCGCGGGTGAACCCGATCACGGCGCTAAACGTGCGTCCGTCCGAGGTGATTGTGATATCTCCAGCGTGAAGCCCGAGCAGTTCCTCCACGTCGACTGTCAGGTTGATCGACTGTGTGTCGCCGGCTGCGATACTCACGTCTTGGGGGTCGACCGACAGTCGATTGGAGACATCGGTCCCCTCCGTCTCCTCGAACAGCACGCCTTCTACGGCGACTGTCCGCTCGGTATCACTGACATTTTCGATGCTAATCTCGCCGGTTGCAGAGGTCGCCCCGCTGAGCGTTCCCAGATCGACAATTGCGTCGTGGATCCGTAACGGAGACTCCAGCGCTGCGGCTGCGTCCACGACACCGCCGCCGCGTTTGTAAATATCTCTGTCGTGATTCACCTGCCCAGTCACGACCAGGCAGTCTTCGACGCCTGACGGAGTCGGGTCGTCGTGTTGTTCCTGGACGAGAGCGGCAAGTCCCGATACGTGTGGGGCCGACATTGAGGTGCCCGACATCTCGGTGTAGGGAGAATCACCCGCGTCGCTGCTACCGGCGGCTGTGATACCTGTCCCCGGTGCGACCACCTCGGGTTTGAGCACACTCGTGTGCGGGGCGGGTCCGCGGGCCGAGGCGAACGACTCGTGTTCGTCATCGTCGCTGGCGCCGACAGCGATCGCGCCCGCCGCCACCGCCGGCGAGGAGACCGATCGAAATTCTGCGGTGTCTATCTCGTTACCTGCCGACGAGACGACGGTCACCCCCCGGTCGAAGGCCCAGTCGACGGCCTCTACCATTGGGTCGTCCTCCTGTGGTGGCCCGCCGAGACTCATGTTGATCACATCGGCACCCTCTCGCACGGCCGCCTCGATAGCATCGACAATATCCGAGAGATAGCCACCACCACCCGAATCTAACGCCTTGAGATCCATGAGCGAGGCCCCTGGAGCGACCCCGACGTATTCGCCGTCATTCGCGCTCCCGTCGCCGGCGGCGATCCCTGCGACGTGGGTACCGTGGCCATATTCATCGGCTGTCCCCTCGCCGGTGAAATCTTCCGCGTACACTACCCGGTCACCGAAATCGGTGTGACTGGCGTCGATCCCCGTGTCAATCACGGCGATTCGAATCCCCGTTCCATCCACGTCGAACTTCTGACGACCCTCGTTCGCACTGATCCGCGGCGCTGACGCATCTAGAGTCGCCGTTACCCGTCGGTCAAGGTAGAGTCGCTCGAATTTGTCTGTCCCAATAACCGCTTGCACCGCTGTGTGCCCGTCTTTTGCCACGGTGGTCGCGATGACGTCAGTCGGGTCGAACGTCCGGGTGACTCCCCCAAAGGTGACACTGCCTCCGGTGGCCTCACCAGTCCGGGCCAACACCGGGATTCTGTCGCGTGTCTTGTCATCGTACCCCTGGTCGACGAGATAATCGATATTGAAAAATAGTCGGTCCAACGCATCGAGATCGGCACCCTCGGGAACGATATACGTCCCGTCAGACTCCTCGATCACACGGAATTGATCTTTGGTGTCTTCTTCAACCGCGTACGTGCGTTCCGTGGAGGTGTCGTCTGAAGAGTGTTCGCTGCCGGCTTCCGTCGGCGACGACTCTCTCTCGATAATCACGATTGTGTGGCCGGTGATCAGAGTGACTTGCGTTCGGCGGGTAGGGAAATCGCCACCTCCACCATTATAATCACCGGGACCACCGCCGAAGCCTCCCCCAGTCGAACTGGGTCCGTGGTGTGGCTGAGAGCGACCGTCTTTCCCGTATCGACCTGTGTCCGAACCAGAGCCACCGAGGAGCCCTATCCCCACCGTGGCGCCGATGAACTGCCGTTTCGTCAATTCCGCCAGTGAGGACTCGTCATCTGGTGTGTCAGTGTCTGAGTGATCCCCTGACATATCATACGTGAAGATGGGTTCCGGATTAAGTTTGTTCCTCAGTTGGACAGGTGAAAACTGGCGTCATCCGTGAGGGACTGACGGCTCCAGGATATGTATCGTGACGACACACCGGCCGTCATCTCACACTCGAATCACCGGTGACTCGTCCGAGTGAGTGCTGTGTAAGTCGGGAGAGTGTGAGTATGTTCTTGACCTCCTCCCACCCCTGAAGGGGTGGGATTCTTCCGTCAGTTATCCGGCACAGCTCATAACTGCGGCTGTGACCGTGCGGGTTTGCTGAGGCACCTTTGGTCCTCTCAGAGGGGGGTGCGGTGGGTTGAGTATCCGCTCAGTGTTGCCCGCTCTCGCAGAGAGCGTGAGCGTGGCACTCACGGGTGTCCAGCCAGACAGCAGGCTAGGCCATCCCATCAGCCTGACTCCCAGTATGCAATTGCCACAGGGGAGTCAGTTGGGGCGACATTTCATGCTGCTGGGTGGCGGTGGTGTGTGAGTAGTCGCGACCCGCTCGTCGCCATCTCGAGCGTGAACAGAGTCCCCGCAGCAGCATATCGCATGTCTACAGGCGGAACAGGCCGAGTGCCTCGGGGCTTGCCCCCGAGGTACTTCACCCTAACATACGGACTCTTTGTGATTGAATGGAACGGATAACAGCGTGCAGAAATAGCGTGTGTGGTTCTCAGTCGGCGGCTTCATCCCACGGCTCGGTGGGCTTTCGCCTCGAACCACTGTAATCATCAGCTCTCGCGGTCAGCAGTCGGCAATTGACATCCTCTTCCGCGTGACCGCGGCCGAATCCCACGCCACCGCTGAATTGG
>JAQCMZ010000157.1 GCA_028274825.1 Haloferacaceae archaeon | reverse complement strand
TGATGAACGCTGCACTGGGGTTCGTCGCAGCCGTGGCCGCAACAGTCGACTTGCAACTTGCAGCCCGGCTGATCCTGATCGGCGCAATCGCAGACGGCCTCGACGGAGTCGTCGCCCGGAAACGCGGATCGACAGCCGCTGGAGAGTATTTGGATTCGATGGCAGATGTCGCCTCTTTCGGAGTTGCGCCCGCGAGTATCGCTGCTCTCGCCGCAGTTGAGACGTGGAGTGAGGCAGGGCCGGTGTTCCTCGTAATTGGGATCGGGATTCCAGCACTGTATGTCGCCATGGCCGTCACTCGTCTCGGACTGTACACAGCGTTCGATGTAAAACACGACGAGACAGAGGGTGTGCAGACAACACTCGCAGCGACGATCATCGCAGCCACAGTGCTGGCAGGGTTCGGCGAGGCGGTGGTTTTAGTGGCTGCGAGCGGCGTTTTTGCGGCTCTCATGGTCACTACAGTGACGTACCCAGATTTGCACGCGCAGGACGCGGCCGTAATGGGCACTATCCAAGGGTTAGCGGTCCTCGTGCCAGAGCTTTGGGGCCGTGTGTTTGCGTACGCACTGTTGTTTCTGGCGTGTGCGTATCTGGTGTTCGGGCCTCGATTCTACTGGCGTGACTATCTACACTGGGACGGACTGCGGTGAATCCTGGAGTATTAGGCCTCCGTTCAGCCCATGTCGTTGACGCCACGAACTGACGACCCACCTGTTCACACTTGCCCCACTCTCTGATGATACTCGCGTGCTAGTCTCGCGAGCCGTCTAGCGGAAAGACGGAGCTTTTCGCCAGTGACCGTCTTGAATTCGATGACTGTTGAGACAGAGAAACCGCTACGGGCGCTTGTCAGGCTTTAATCAGGACATTCGTGTGGCCGTCACTATGCCCTATGACGCGACACGATTGTCGCGGGTTGCGACTCGACAGCTCCACACCCGCTTGGCCGTGAGCCGTATCGACGCGACACTCAAGAGGGGTCAGGGATATGCCGACGGTGTTCACATCCCCATATCGGCTGCGTCCTCGGGGATAGGGAGGTCGTGAACTGCCACTCCTAAAAGTTCGGCGGCGTGATCAAGCGCCATATCGAATCCATAATACCGCTCAAGTTCGTCGCCATCTGCTTTCGGGCGGACTTTGAGCATCGCATATCCCTCGATATTCTGTGCGACGGCCGCAGTTTGGCCATCTCGATTGAAGCCAAGAATCCGTTCACCGTCTTGCACGTAATATCGCACTGTCGTGTCTCCCTCAGTCTTGACCACGTCTTCGCTCGCATCTGTCTGTCCGTCGTCAGTGTCGCTCATAGTATTTTCTTGTACGCGAGCAATGCTAACCTGTCGGTTCAGATGGAGTCACAGGCCAGATTGTCTGCTTGCTCCCGCTGATACCGGTGGCTGAATGGCGTAGTCACGGCTGAAGTGTCGACCCATCTCGATGAAAGATTAGTGAGACTCCTGGCGTTTTGAATATGAGATGAATAGCGGACAAATGGGGTAGCACGGCGTTCCGGCACAGGTAATCCTAGTTGCCTTCTCCACCCCGCGACCCGACGAGCGACTGGCGTCCGGCGGTGGGATGCTCGCTTCCGCGCCTGACCCGGTACCGCCGATCAACCGTGACGGAGTATCCCTGCGGATAGGCGTCACGAACCGCTGTCCCCGTTGGACGAGGCTTCCACGTTGGCTCCCGGGGCCTGCGCTGGTCTGACCGCACGCCCCCGATATTCGGTCCCCGCTGAAGACTACCTCACGGGTAACGAGCGGGGCCTAACCGCCCGACCTAGTCCGTGCAATACTAACCCCATATCAATATAAGGGCCTTTCGCTCTCCGTACCGGGCCGTAATTTTGTCTCTTCTGGTGATCTCAGATCAGGCAGACAGTCCCCTGACAGCAGGTCGAGAGTGACCGCGAGTCGAGACCGCGACCCAGACTGACTTCCAGGCGTTGAGCCGAGTGGCCTGTGGCTGAATGGCTGTCAATCGATCACTGCCGCAGCATACCCACCGCTGGCGCCGAGCGTCGCCAGTCCGGTTGCGAGTACAGCAAGCGGATGCCACTCGAGCCAACTGTACTGACTTGAGAAACTGAACAGCAGCGTTTCACCGATTGACAAAACCCACAAAACTGCGAACGACACCAGTGAGAAACTGACGACGACCGAAATTCCCGCGATTGTCGCGGGGTTTGCGTTCCCCCGCTCGCCTGAGAGGAATACGATAATTCCTATAATGGCGAGAAACCCGATCCCGCCTGCACCGACCGTTCCTGAGGTGTAGTAAGCACTGACCGGTTCTTGAGAGCCCTCGATGATCACTACAGGGGCTGCCAGTACGAGGAGAGTCGCCAGACACCCGACAGCGCCGGTAAGTGACGTGCCACGTCTTGTCTCCATACTATGATGTTTGAGGCGGGCAGAATACAGTGAGTCGATACACGGACGAACAGGTCAACAACATCGGACTGTGACCAGGGGACAAGACGAGAGATATGACGACGGACACGTCTAACTCGCCTGTTCGGTGACTGATCCACCAGAGTATCAACTACCGCCACGGTCACCCTGGAGCCAATCCCAGACGAACATCGAGACGAAGTAACTCCCGAGAAACAGAGAGAACCCGACGATGATTCCGACGGTGGTAGCCGTGTCAAGCCGGCTCGGCGTCGATCGGCCAATCGCGACCAGCGCTGTCACAAACACCAGAATGACGAATATCCCCGACCCGACGTACACGGCGAGTTCCGCTCGTGACAGTCGCTGGAGCATATTCAACACTCACTGGAGGGCGAGTAAATCCCACCGAAACATCTGTCGTGACCGGTAACGATCACTGCGCTGCGATGGCAACTGATTCACCAGGCGGTTGTCGTCTCCTGTTGGCCATCGCGACAGGGTCTATTATTTGCCAGTCATGTCAGAGCAAAGCGGAAACCCACCTGCGGGTGAGGTAGTTCACGTCTCCCGGTCGTATGCACCCTGCTGGCGGAGTTTTCCGGCCTTCTCTAAGATCTCTGGAGTCCGGCAGACACCGGTTTCGCCGGCCGCTTGCGAGACAGCACAGTTATTACAGTTTTCACAAATAACGCTGACATCAGAGTCACCGCCGAGTAATCGGGCTGGTAACTTTGGCTCCGCGTAGAACGGCCGCGCCATGCCGACCATATCGGCTGCATCCCCGAGTAAGTCGTCAATTTGGGGTCGCTCTCGGATCCCCCCTTCGATGAGAACTGGGATATCCACCCGATCTCGGACACGCCGACAGAGATCGGCATTCCAGCCTGGTTCGAAATCGTACTGTTTCGACTGGACCCAGTTGCCTGCCGCCACAGCCGCCGCGCGTAATCGGCTTCCAAATGCATCGACGTAGCCCGGCCGATACGTCTCATCTCGCCATCCCCGGCCCGGGAATTCCCCACGCACGATGCTCATATCCCAGAACACTGAACACCGGACCGGGACGACAGCGTCGAAGCCGCCGTCTGCGAGCCGCTCGGAGACGCGGGTGGCCGCGGCATCGTTGAGCCGCGGGCTGAATACCCGCGGTGCCGCCGCCTCTGAGGGCACTTTCGTCACTAATGGGACATCACCGGCGCGTTCGCGGATCTCCTCGGCCACTAACAGCGGGAACCGAATCCCGGCGCCAACAGTCGGATCGACACCGAATTCGTCTTCACGGCGATTATAAAACGGGGAGAGGAACTGCTGGATAATCCCCATGTTCGCCCCCGAGAGATGGATAATGTCGTATCCTGCGTCGACGGCCCGAGCGGCTGCCCGGCCAAAGTCTGCAGCCAGTTTCCGCACCTCCGCCGTTGACATCACTCGAGGGTTCAACTTGAGAAAGCCCACCTGATCTAAAACCCGGAGCGGCCACGGCGGTCGAGAGACAGCGAGTTGCTCAAGATCTGGGTTACTGTTGCGATACGCGGTGTGCCACACTTCCATACTCCGCAGTCCGCCGTGCTCGAGTTGAATCGCAATCGAACTTCCGTACTGGTGGACTGTGTCGGTGACGGCTGTTAACTTCGACACGAAGTCGGGATCGTGAACTCTCGTCATCTCGGGGGCGGCACAACCGCCCTCTGCCGTGACGATTGTGGCGCCCTGTTGAATCATCCCAGCACCAGCCTCCGCGGCAGGCTCTAAATCCGCAATCAGCGTCTCGACGGCTTCAGGACCGTTCCCAGCACACTCAAGAAGCGGAGCGCGGTACAGCCGGTTTTGAACGCGGTGACCCCCGAGTATCAGTGATTTTTCCAGCCACGTCTCCAGGGGGTCGAACTGTTTGAGACTCGTCATTTCACGGGTTTATTCACCGAGCAGATATCGATCAGAGACGGTGAGGTGCGCGCGGGGATAATTCGAGGCCGTCTGACGATGCGCCAACCACCAGCGCCGAGTGTCTCAGTGCCTCCGTCAGGTTCTACTCCCAAGGAAGGACAATGGGTCATATGTGTTATTATATCGCCTATGGTTTGACCGTTCGGGCTCTCTTTGCTTGGAGGCTACTCCACAACTACTGCCGTGCATTTCCGTTCTGAGCCGCGATGAGAAAACAGCCTGAGCATCTCGGAGCCTGCCCTCAAGCCGGCCCACGATACAGCATGCAATAGCAACAGAGTAGCCAATCACAGTGAGGTCTCACGCGATTGTCCGACGAGTCGTCGAGTCTTGCCGAACTGGACAATTCATAAGAGTCGGTCACTCCACTCAATCCGTTGAAACTCTCGTCGCACGCGCATTGAGTGATTGTGAGAAGAGTCATACTTCTGCATTGTCGGCCGACCAGCAACGGAATTGCGGTCTGCAACTCTATGCTTTGAGGGTCGGTTCTGATCAGTACTACACGTTGAGAGGGGTGTGAACAGATAGTGGCAGGATCATTAACAGGCTTTATGCTCAAATGGTTCGAGGATGTTTGGATTTTCGTACAGATATTGACTATTTCCGAACGACTCAAAGACACTCGCTCTGGCCCTCCTGTAGAACTATCAGGAGCTATCCGTGGGATTGTCGGTATGACGGAGACGAACTTGGATCCCGTCCGGATCAACGACACTGAAGCCGTCGTCTAGCGGGGTTGTCGAGACTCCAGCTCGGTTGAACCGCTCACGAACCGCCGCAATTGCCTCTCGGTCGGGATCTACCAGACTATACCATCTTAATCCTCGCCCCGTCGCTCGCCCGGTACGGCTCTGCCAGTTGTTGAGGCCGACGTGGTGGTGGTAATTCCCGGCGGCGAGAAACAGCGCACCATCGGATTCTTGCCGAATCCCGAGACCAAGAATATCGGCATAGAAGCTTTGTGACGCCGAAACGGATGTACACTCGAGATGAACGTGACCGAGAGCGGTTCCAGGCGGCGCCTCTGTCTCACCGCTTGCCGCAGCAGCTATCTCTCCGAGATTGAGCGGGAGCGTGTCCATTGACAGTCGGCCGTTCCTTCCTGTCGGCCACTGTCTGGGATTGCGATCACGGTATATTTCGATGCCGTTCCCTTCGGGATCTGAAAGATACAACGCCTCACTCACGTGATGATCTGACGCACCGTCCAATTCCCACCGCTCACGGACACGCTTGAGAGCATCACCGAGACCGCGGCGTGACGGAACGCGTAACGCGAGATGAAACAGCCCAGCAGCGTCGTCAGGGCGCGGTGGCATGTCCGGATTTGCGAGTATCTCGACCAACGGATCACCGCCTGCACCCAACAGGACACGCCCATCTTCTCGCTTGAGTGTCGTGAGCCCGATAACGTCCCGATAGAAATCATGCATTTCTGTGAGATTGCCGACAGAAAGTGCCACACGGCCCGGCTCCGTGGCGACCGGCAAGTCTTCATCAGTCATACTGTGTCACCTTTCGGATCCACTCGTTCTGTGGACACTCTGTGACCGCTCACACCAGCAATCGAGGAACTCTCTCCTGAAGTCATCTCCTTTTGAATCATCTGTGCTAGGTGTATTTTGCGGAGGTACCTCAGGGGCATCCCCCGAGACACTCGCCTTTCACCGCCTGTACAACAGCTCATAGGTGAACTCAACGATGAGGGTAGAAACCGATTCGGTACAGCTTTGATTATAAAAGAATCGTCTCTTGAGAGTACTGTCGAGGCTCACAGATTCAGCAGTGAGTCGTCTGCACAGTCAGGGGAGGTTCTGCGTGTTGAGAGCCGGGAACACGCGGTGAGGCCCCGAGAAACTTTATTTCAGCCTCATCAAAGGGCAATTGTGAACACTGAGACGGGCCGTATCACGATTGCTGCCGGTGTTGGGGTCATTGCAGCGACGGTCGCGAGCCGGTCCATCCCAGTCACCAGCGTTCGAGGCCGGGTTGCTGGCTTACTGATTGCCGGATCGAGCGCACTGGTCGCGTACTATACGATGACACAGTTGGCTGAGTAACCGGTAACTGAGTTGTCGTCTGGTTCGCCGTCGGTCGCCCGTTGTTCACCCGTTGTTCAGTTGTCCCCCCCCCGGAGCTGGGTGGGTCATACTAGCCGAGAACGCTCTCGGAGCGACCGAAAAAATGTCAGTCAGTTAGATACGGAGGATGTTCTTCGAGGGACTTCACCAGGTCCATCTCGATAGCTTCCAGTCCTGATCAAACTGCTCTGTTGAATAGCGATCTAATCACCGGATATCACGGGTTTGGAAGGGTGAAGCCAAGGAAATCAATTTCTGTCCATGGAAGTCGATCTCCTTGATTTCGTTGAGCAGTGTCGTGACCTAGCCAAACAAGCTTTAGGAAAGCACGCAGGCGAGCCTGCCAGCGGCGGGTTCGCCCGCTGGGTCCACGTCGTTCTGCACTGCTTTCGGCTCGAAGACGGCCACAGCTACCGCGAAACGCCGAATCGGCTGGAGTACATGGCTGAAGTCTGCGATGCTCTCGAGTTAGATCGGGACGATCTCCCCGATCACACGACGATCTATATGTCGTTTGATCGGCTGAAAATGTGGGTGTGGCAGGCGCTGTTGCGCGTTTCCGCGCAGCAGCACCCGCAGTCGGGCCACGCTGCGCTCGACAGCACGTTCTTCGACCGCCAACGTGCGTCCTCGTACTTTCGTCAGCGGGCAGGACGGACAATACAGATGTTGAAAGTCATGCTCTATTGAAAATGGAAGACAGCGATACGATTAGTTGATTTCGTTGGACGCTATACGGTTATATTCCCGATCCCAATTAGAGGAATTTATCCGCTCCGAGATGATGTCGCAGATCGCCATGGGAAAGTGAGGATAGATCACACTACTTCCCGATGAAAGGCGTGAATTCACGAGGTGAAAATCCCTCCATCCCGACGCCGTACCTCATTTTCAATAGAGCAGAAAGTCACGACATTAACTGATGTGGAATCGCTGGCTGTTCTTGACGTTCACATCGCAGCTCGGTGGAAGCACGATACGAAGACGGGACCGCAGGTCGTCCGCCGAAACGCGGACGACCTGCAGTCCGTCGTCGCCGACAACGGCTTCCAAGACTGGCACACCGAGTACGAAATCGCCGCACACGACATCGAGTACCTCGTTCATTACCACGGTTCGTCAGCGAACGCAGCCGCGAATAACGCTCTCAACCGGGCAAACGGCTACTCTCAGCGGTGAATGGCCGAAACATCGTATTCGACAACGAGGCGCTCGCTCGGCGGTGCCGTGCGAGCGCTGGGCTGGTATCGACAGTTCCGTGAGATTGTCTTGATGTTCGCCATCATCAACATAGAACCGCTGTGTGAGCCGCTGTAACCGTGACTCAGCATCTATTCAACACAGCAGATCAAACAATCGCCGTGGCTGTGACAGTAGCTATCATCAGTTGATCGCATCTTGACATCCTCCTCCGCGTGACCGCGGCCGAATCCCACGCCACCGCTGAATTGG
>JAQCMZ010000152.1 GCA_028274825.1 Haloferacaceae archaeon | reverse complement strand
AAGGTGACTGGAATTCCCCTCGACGTTCCTCTTTCGAGGGCGGCTGGAATTCACACCCGAACGCTCGGTGCGTGAGGGCCGGTCGCTCCACCACGACCCGATAGTGTCCGTCTCACCACGTCGCAGACGGTGTGAGAGACACCACAGTTCCAGAGTGTGCTCAGTCAGTGTTGGATGAAGCTCTGTAAACCGTCTTTGGAGGTTCTCTGACTGTCTCTTACTGTCCGAATCGTGGGTGATTACATGCTCCGGCTTCACCCTCTCAAGCCCCGAGGCACTCGCGTTGAGTATCTGTAGACAGTTGAGACCACTCGAGTCTTGCCAGACCTCGAACAGCATAAGTACACCCGAGTGAACGATTGAGTATGGCTGAATCCACTGTTGGCTCCGACAAAGCCCTCGGGATTGGACTAATACTATCGGTATTTGCCGTCATCGGTGCGATTGTGATGTATGGTGGGCCGACTCAACTGAGCAAAGCGTGGGGCTTCGCGCTTGCACTCGTTGCGGCGATGTTAGGTGTCATCGCGTTTCAAGCGCTTGAGTAATCACTATTAATCCGCTGACGTGACCCGGGCAGCGTTTAGACCTCGCTGACCGATTGAAATATCAGACATGGGCATTCCCACCAGTGCCTCTTGATTAGCCAACGCGAACCCCGCTGACGGGAAATTGTTAATAGTGTGAGTCTCCTCTACAAATCCATGGCAGAGTATACCGAGGAAGAACAGCAAATCCTCGCGTATCTCCGTGATAGCGTCTCCCGGGGTGAGCAGTATGTTCGCTCGAAGACAATCGCAAACGCAATCGGTCTCACCTCTAAGCAAGTCGGCGTCAGACTCCCAAAGCTAGCTGACAAAGCTGAAGAAGTTGAAATAGAAAAATGGGGACGCGCCAAGTCAACGACATGGAGAGTCTCACCTGACGGATAGCGCGTTTTGAGACTGATCCTAAATGGTAATCACGGTAATCTGTGAGAGTTTTACCGACATATCGCCTAATCCTCTCTTCTAGGCGTTCGAAATTCTCTCCGCAGGTGTCTTGTCATGCCCCCGTCATATGACTCGAGACCAGGCCCATGCCTAATCGGTGTCTAGTCGTTTCGTCAAGTAGTTTGGCGCAGGTGTGCTTCTCGGTCTAGTGCAGCGCCATCAATTGGCATTGTCCTCCGCGCGACCGCTGGTCACGGAGCCTGCCAGCCAGACATAGTCTGGCGACGTGAACAATCACACTGAGAGTCGTCTGCCTGCCAGCAATCGCTGATCGCTAGTGATGGTCGAATTCCAAGTAGCGGGTGTGTCAGGTTCGACGGTCCCCCGAACAGCCGGTCAGTCCGAATTTAACGGGCTGTTCGTGGTCTCAGTCGGGTAAGACCACTGGCGTGCCACCCCACTGGGACTCCGCTTTTCGACTGTGTCTGGCGTCCACGCGTTGGGTGTACCGCAGGGACGCCAGTAGGCGTCTGCGAACTCGAAATGACGGTTGAGGGTACGTTCAAGCACTCAGACACAGCATCGGCTCAGTATCGGACCCGACCGTTCACCTGGACTGATTTTGAGCACTGTCCGATTGCGTGGGGGGGGGCGCCACTGTCGGACTGGCTGGAATCAGTTTGTTTTCAGCCAATCCGTATCACTCGTTTTGATTGTCTGCCCCTCAACAGTTCATGTGTGAAACGCAGATACTGCTTTCCAACTCGGTCAGGTCTTCGAGTGACGGCCGTGGTATTGCGCCTGCTCAGCAGATAAGCCAACGGCTGACACGAGACCCTGCTCACACAGTGAACAGGTACCTGACCAGCAGGCAGTTAATTGCCATTGAAGATCTGCTTGCCGAAGACACGGTTCTTATGAGGTTCAGTGTCGTATGCCGGGGCATGCCACAAATCAAGATTCCTGCAGTTCTAGCAGGTGGGTCTGCATCCTCATCGGTAAAAGTGCAGGGAGATACCTTGAAGGCGATTTTCGACAATCACGCCGCAGAGCACGGTCCGGGCCTGAAAAACAGCGTCGTTGAGGACGGTGAGATTAAGGAGTTCATCAACGTGTTTGTCGACGGACAAGAAGTGTCAGATATCGACGCCGAGGTGGATTCTAGCGCGCAGATTCGCGTCATCCCGGCCGCGAGCGGTGGGCAGTTTTGAGATTCAGTTGCAGTCGAGACGGCTCATATCGGGACTGACACAGCAATTCAGACAACGGTACTAATCAGTTCAGACAATGAGACGTGGCTCCCAGGAGAGATTCGAGAAACAGCCTGTGTCAGGGTGTCCCGAGGGTACCCAACAACTTCACCGGGCCGGTGGTGGCACGAGCCGTTTCGGGAGAACTCACACCGGAGAGAGGTCACGGCGACTTCCCTTTGGAACCACCGACCGAAGCTCTCCGTACACGTAGAGACCGACACCGATTGGCTCGGATTCACCGGCAATCTCGTGGGTGACGATAAGATACCCCCAGTCACCGTCCCACGAGAGATCCTGATTCTTTCCAGCGACAAACTGGCTTGCTGTCTCGCTGTCGACGCTAATGACATTTTGCGTCGCGAAAGAGCCGAATCGTTGGACTGCTCGCGATGTCGGTTTCCAGTGGTCCTGCCGGGTTCGTAACAGCAGCATTCCAAGAGTTTCCACTGTGCTCGGGGTGCGAGCTTCGCCAGCATACACCCAGATTTTCCCTGCTCCTTTCTCCCAGAACGAAAACCCCTCGAATGTCTCTGAAGGAATCCCGAATCGGTCTGCCCACCAGTCGATGACCTCCTCCCGTGTTGCGCGCCCAGCGACCACACGGTCGGCTGCTGTCTGCGGTAGACGATCCAAACAATCTCCGTCGTTTGAGACCCGGGTGTCATTATCTGTCCCAGACGCGTCTGTTGATCTGTCAGTCATCGATTATCATCAGACGCTCGTCGGCCACTCTAGCCAGAGAGAGACTAAACATTACTTCGGTCGTGATTGGTGGGTTCGGTGTGTCGGGCGGGGTGGTATTCAGCGCGGACAGACGCATTAACCAGTCACCTCTAGTTTGGCACAGAAAAAGCCACCAGTATCGTTGAAATGTGGGTACACACGCTCGGTGTCCGTCATTTGCGGGTCAAAGTTCTCCCCTTTCCATTCAGTGACGCCGGCGGTCGTCTCAACTGGGAGATCAACCGGAACAACCCGACATGCCTCTTGTGTGAGTGCATGATCGACGACTGCCTCGTTCTCTTCGGGAGCGAACGTACAGGTGGCATACACGACTGTGCCGCCGGGGCGTGTCGCCTGAACGGCGCGGGCGAGAATTCCCTTCTGAATGCCGACAACTTGTCGGACGTGATCGATTGTCCACTGGTCGCGCACGTCCGGATTTTTTCTGCACGTCCCCTCACACGAACACGGAGCATCAACGAGTGCCCCGTCGAATTCGTCGAACGGGAGGTCGTTAAGTGAATAGTTCCGGCCGTCTGCATTAGTCACCAATACATTGGAGATACCGAGCCTCTCGGCGTTGTGTCGCAGCGCTGATAGCCGACCGAGGTTGTTATCGTTTGCAACCAGCGTTCCTCTGTCGCCCATTTTTGCGGCCATTTGTGAGGTTTTCGACCCAGGGGCCGCACAAGCATCCCAGATCCGGTCGCCAGGGTCGGGATTCAGTGCGATTCCGGGTAAAACGGATACCTCTTCTTGACCGTGAATCCATCCTTGATAGTACGGCCAATTAGCTCCCGGGGTTCCGGTAGGCAACGCGAGCAAGCCATCGTGCCAGCCAACCGGCTCGTGTGAGACACCCTCGGCATCAAGTGCGTCTCGAACGCGCGATGGTGACGCCCGCAGCGGATTCACTCGGACGACCGACGGCAGCGGGCGCTCACAGGCTGCAAGAAACGCAGAAAAATCCTCGACAAGCGGTTCGTACCGCCGAAGCGGGTCCATAAGTCTGTTTCCGACCGATAGGCTATGTCGGTTTCGGACTGCAAGTCTTCCTCAAAAGTCCCTACTGAATCCGGTAGTGTGGTGAGTGACTGCTCGGACCGTCTCATGACGCCAGCCACCACGGCTGAAATCGTAGACAGACAATTTGTCTCTTTGTAATATGATCTTGGCTGTTTTGTGGCGCACCCGATCACAGACGCCGGGGTAACATCACTCGACACTCGAGGCTAGATCCCAAACTGATACGGACTCGACACCACTCGGAGGACGCACTAATCTGCGGTGTCAGACTCGAGTGTATCCAGAATCGGGCGGTATTTGAGATCGATCTCGTCCCACTCATGGTCCGGATTCGAGTCAGAGACGATACCCACACCGGCAAACAGCCGTACCTGCCGGCGACTCGCCACAGCCGATCGTAATGCTACGCCGAAGGTGCCATTACCCGCCGCGTCGACCCACCCGACTGGTGCAGCGTACCATCCGCGATCGAACGGCTCAGTGTCTCGAATCGTCCGGAGGGCTGTATCGGGCGGGAGTCCGCCAACCGCTGGTGTCGGGTGTAATGCTTCGGCCAGTGTGAAGACGTGTTTGTCTGTGTCCAACTCTACCGTTATTGGGGTTTGCAAGTGTTGCACCGTCGCCAGTCGCCGCACCTCGAGGGGCCCGGCGGAGATTGAGGCTGCGTACGGTCGCAGTTGCCGCTGGATCGCGTCCGCGACAAGGTTGTGTTCGTGGCGGTTTTTCTGATTGCCCCGGAGTTCGTCGGCGAGCCATTCGTCTTCTGTCGGGGTTTCCCCACGGCCGGTCGTCCCTGCGAGGGCAGTCGTCTCGACTGTTCGCCCGCGCACGGACACAAGTTGTTCAGGGGTTGCCCCGAAAAAGACGGTCTCACTCCGATCTGGATCGACACAAAATACATAACAACTGGGATATCGGGTGCGTAACCGCTCAAGCGTCGCTGCCACGTCAAGATCGGCTTCGAGTCGAGCCTCCAGCGCCTGTGCGAGGACGACCTTGTTGAGACTCCCCGCAGTGATCTGACCGGTCGCCTCCGAGACGGTCTTATTCCAAGCGTCACGGTCAGTTGTCCGGCTGACCGAGTCGATTCCCGGCCGTGACGTGGGGGCGGTATCGGTCAGTCCCGATAGTCGATCTCGTTCTGCTGTTAGTCGAGTCTCGACGTCGGAGACGGTCGTATCAGGCCCTATTGCGTTCGCCGTCAGCCACGCAGTGTCATCGGTGTAGGTGAGTTGGATGCTCGGAAGAGTGAATTCTGCATCGGGGAATCCATCCCACAGACCGTCTTCGCCAGTACCCTCATGAAAGGCGAATCCACCGAACAGCCGGGGGACAGCCGCCTCTGTCTCTGCGTGAATATCGCCAGCGTCGAACAGTGATTCTGCAGCCGTCCTGATCGTATCGAACCGGTCGGCTCCGCTGGCAGTCAGCGTCGCTGCCGCACCGCCTCCCAGAGTCACTGGCCCATCCGGGGAGTCCCAAACACTCCGACGCGTTGGGAGTGCTTGGTAGGCTGCCCGGAACGCCGGAGTATCGATTTCGACGGCACGGCTGATCAGCACTGACTGACCATCCGACCGGCGTGGCTCCATCGTCTACTTTTCGAACCGCTGGCTCCTTTATCCTGACTATCCTCCCAGGTGAGTGGGCAGATAGCAACGCTGACGATCGCTAACTGTACCGCTCCTCGTTCCAGGGGTTCGCTGTCGAGGAGTAGCCTCGCTTCTCCCAGAACCCGCGTTGAGAGTCGGTGAGAAATTCGACACCGGTCACCCACTTGGTTCCCTTGTACGCGTACTTGTGAGGTGTGACGACTCGGAGTGGTCCGCCATGGTCAGCTTGCAGTTCATCGCCATCCCGCTCGTACACGAGTAATACACCGTCGCGGTCGCAATCCGACAGTGGGAGGTCGGTCGTGTATCCGTCTAATGCATGGAACATGACGTGATTGGCCTCGGCCGAGACATCTGCCTCGCTGATAACATCTGTAAGCGGAACGCCTGTGAACACACAGTTGAATTTACTCCAACCGGTGACACAGTGGAAGTCCTGTCGTTGCGTCACCGCGGGAAGGTCGCGGAACTCGTCGTATCCGAATGACAGTTGCTCAGCAACGGCGCCACAAACCTCGAACGCCCACTCCTCGCGGTCCCACGACGGAGTGTCCCCCTTGGAAAGTACCGGGAATCGCTCGGTTTGGCGCTGTCCTGGGGGAAGACGGTCGCCGTCGAATTCGGCGTGGATATCGGTGAGGTCATCTATCATGTGGATTAGTTGCTTCGGGAGCCACCTATCCGTTTCGACTCAGCAAAACACGAACCATATTCAGAGATTTGAGAAGTAGGTTTACTCTCACCCAAACTAGATTTTGTATAGACCCATTTATTTCACCATATCTATCATAAAACCCCCAGCAGCTTTATATATGCCCTGGCATAAGCAATCTACACTCGTATGCCAACTGTCGAGATTACGATTCCAGAACATTTAGAGATGCAGATCGCTCAGATGGTCGAACAGGGCGAGTTCCTCAACCGTGAAGAAGCAATCGAGGAGTTGCTCTCTACGGGTTTGAAAGCATACAAGACAAGCGGTCCTCAGGACGAAGATGAGGCCGGCTTTGAAGAAGACGGGATGATGGGTCACGAAGACGAGTACGTCTTCTGATTACCCCTACGAGACATCCTCACGGATTGTCTTGACGGTCCTCCTCGTGAATCATCTCGGGGCCACGCTCCGAGGCACTCGGTCAATCTTGCTTATAGACAGATTTCTATCCAATACGGCTCTATTGAATCCGCATACAGCGACGGGATTCATTGTTTGAGGGTTCGTTCGACGTTGTAGACTGCCGCGGCGAGAGTGATTTCTCGGAACTGACGATACCAGGCACGCGCTCGGACGGCTCCGCCGTCCGAGCGCTTAATCACCGAGTTCACGGTCTCACAGACCGACCGCTGATTGTAGAGATCGTCTTCGATCCGCGCGTTGTGCGCGTGGTCGTAGGGTGCGAAAACGCGGTGTTTAATCAGCGGTCTCACGCCTTCTGAACGGAGTT
>JAQCMZ010000143.1 GCA_028274825.1 Haloferacaceae archaeon | reverse complement strand
GGAAGCGGTAGTCATACCACATCGCTGTACCGTGATTATTGGTATGTTTCGGCTTAATCGTTTGGTTCACGAGTTGTCGGCTTCATCCACGGGGTCAAGCCCCGTGGCATTCGCCTCGACAGCCTGTAAAACTGGACCATCACAGCTGTCTATCTCGGCGTGAGAGTCAGCGATCCCACCAGCGAGTTTCGGATTGTTGATACCACCTCGAAGTAACTACACAGGAGTGTCTCGTCGCGAATTGTTCGGGTCGCTGTGTGGGATGGTATTTCTGGTCAATCTCGCACGGATCATTTTTGCACCGGTAGTCCAACCCGCGGCTGCCGAGTTCGGCGTCACCGCTGCCTCCCTGGGGATCGTCACCAGCGCTGCCTGGCTCGGCAGTGCTGCACCCGGATCCCGACGGGATATCTACTGACGCGGTATCCCCGCCATCAGGTCATTGCGGCCACCGGTGTGATGTTGGTTGGGTCCGCAGCCTACACCGCAGCGTCACAGTCGGTGGCTCATTTGGCTGTAGGGGCGTTCATCATGGGACTGTCCAGTGGGGGATACTTCATCGCGGCGAACCCACTGGTGAGCGAACTATTCCCAAGACAGATCGGCAGCGCGATCGGCATTCACGGCGGCGTGAGTCAGGCAGCCGCTGTCGGGGCACCACTATTCGTGAGTGCAGTGTTACTGGTCGGCGACTGGCGGACCACGTTCGTATATATCGCCGTGATTGCCGCTGTGTTGACGGGTGTGCTGTCATGGGCTGCCCGCCGGAGTACCCTTCCCAGTGCTGGCACTGAAGACCGCAGTCTTCTCGTGGCCGGGCGCGCGCAGTGGCCGACTATTCTGACCGGTATCGCCTTTCTCGGTGTCGCTGGGTTTCTGTGGAATGGATTGTTCAATCTTTACCGTCAGCGTGTCATAGAATACGTCTCACACCCTCTGGGGAGTGATTCTCACTACGGTATGTGACTCCTGAGTGAGGGAGACACTGCAGTTCATCATATATGCAGACGAAGACACTCGACATATTCTAGGTGAGAACTATTGTCTGACAGGCTCTTACGGTGACTATCTCACAGTCGCGAAAGGTATCGATCCTGCAACGGGTCGATTACTGCTCTCGATAACGTTTGCCGCCGGACTACCCGCGTTTATGCTCTCCGGGCGACTCGCAGACTCGGTTCCGAACGTTCCGCTACTGTTGACCGTCGCCAGCGGGTTCGTCGTTTCTGTGATTGCGCTGACCGTCGTCACTGGGGTGTATGCTATCGCGGCCGTCAGTATCGTCATGGGGTTTTTCATCCACTCGTTGTTTCCCGTGGTCGATACGTATCTGCTCTCGTCGTTACCCGACCGCCACCGAGCGAGTGCGTACTCGTTGTTTTCTGCAATCACGCTCTCGATTGAGGCACTCGGGGCTGTCACCGTGGGTGCTCTTGTGACGCGGGGGATCGGAGATACAGTTGCCTTTCGGCTGATTGCGGTCGTGGTAGGAGTGGTCATCGGGGTACTGTCCGCCCTTCAGTATCTGGACCGTCTGCCGACCGACGGAAGAGGAAGCGGAAGCACGGTCCCAGAACCAGGGGATGTCGCTCAGTGAGGTATCTTCGCCTGCCGTCCTCCCGTCAGGGGAGAGAGGCCGTCGTACTACTGCTGTGAGTGGCCTGAAAATACAGATTGAGAAGTGTCACCGCTGCACCGCGAGAACGGGCGTCCCACCGTCACGAATCACTCGCTCGGTGACACTCCCATACAGGAACCGGCCGACACCGGAACGGGCGTGAGTGCTCATGATGATTAAGTCAGCGTCCCGATCGGCGGCCGTCTCAAGAATGGTTCGAGATGGGATTCCGATTTCGACGACTCCCTCCGCCTTGATCCCAGTTGCGTTTGCGTCTTCGACGAGCGAGTCGACTTCTGCCTGGCGGCTTGCACGCTGGCCTTCGATAGCACTGTCGTGGCTCTCGGGAGCTGCGGCCCCGGACATCTCGACGACGGCGAGAAACATGAGACCGGCGTCGTGGGCTTGGGCCTGCGTCACCGCGTGAGCGGCTGCGTCTTCTGCCGCTTCGCTGCCGTCGGTCGGGACAATGATGAGGTCGTACATACATGAACTGGGGGCGACAGGGTTATGAATTATCGGCTCTCGGCGGGTGTTTGACCGATGACTGTTTCAAGAGACCAGCGAGCGTTCTCCACACCTCGGCGTGATCACTTGTTAGTTTCGTGGCAGTCAGTCGTGTGGGCACAGCGGCGGTGAATACCGAGCCATATCATACTGTTTGAATTCTGCAAATTCTGCGATTGCTGTAGTGTGAACTACACGTCATCTGGTTCGGCGGAGGATCAAGACGATATCAGCAAATACGTCGAACCCCATTGGAATCAGATGAACGAGACCGCCAACGAGGAATAACCCTGCTCCGAGGGTGGCCACGTTGAACAAGCCAGGCGCGAGAGCAGCCAGACAAGCGGCTCCTCCGAGGGCATACACGACTCGTTCGCCGCGTCGAAGTTGTGGATTCTCCCACCGATAGAACGCTGTCGCGAGGTAGCCGATGCCCAGTGCCAGAAACCAGGGTCGCCAGTAGCCGAGTCCCAGAAGCGTATCAACGAGCGGGACTGTGTCGAGCGGCCCCGGAAACCAGCCCGCAACCGCGGTGATGTTGACCGTGACTGCGGAGGCGTTGAGCGCCGCCCAGACCAACCAGATGTGATTTTGCCGGACCGTCGGCGCCGTATAGATCACTCCGACGGCGACAATCCCGATTGTCAAGACAAGCCACAACCCGACGATACTCTCCAGGAGACCGAGTGGTGCTAACGACGGCGACGAGACGAGCAGCCAGGAAACTGACCACCCGATAAATCCCTCGACAAACCCGACGATGAGGAGCCCATCACCAGGTAACGGCGGTGTGAGAAGTCGCCGAATGTACCCCGAGAAGACGGCCATTCGTCCGCTGTTCATTACTCGGGAGAGGTAGCTGGATGACACACCAGCCAAACGGACTGTATCAACTTAGCAGTTTGTAGGCGCTAAGCCCCCGGACCCAAGGAGCGAGTAATAGACTCGTCCAGCCAACACGGGCGGAGTGTCGACACACTCTGGAGGGTCGTCGATTACACGCCAGAGACGAGAGAGGACAGTAAACCTCCGGAGGGCCCACGACTACGGTCGGGAGAAAAGATTATATGCAGGACTCTATCGCTCGAGAATTTCCCCGGACGCACCAACCGCGATATCTGGTGTGATATCGCAGTCTGTCACAGCAGCCGTATCAGTCGTCCCTCGGGTGACTGCGTGGAGATTCTGTTCGCAGGGCGTCGTCTCTTCGGTCCACTGTTCCGATAGCCGAAAAATGCGTCCGCTGCCGCCAACCGTGAGTCCTGTTGTCCCGTCGGGAGCCACCTCGATATCGCGGAGCCGGACATCTCCGAGCGATTGAACTGACCAACTGCCGTCGTATTTGATTGTTTGTCCACCGCCGCCGCAGATCCACACGTGTTCACTACGGTTGCTATCGAGCCCGTAGAGGGTCGCGTCACAGTCTTCGATTCCAATCTGTTCCCACGTCTGTCCGTCAGCAGTGCAGAATGCTGCTTGGTTGGTATCAACTGCGTGACCGGCTCCATCCTCATGAAAATTCAACGCTGGAATAGTAGATCCGGTCCCCAGCGTCACTATCTCCCAGCTATCGCCGGCATCCGCACTACGGTGGACCTGTCCAGACTCATCGCCAATATACAAAGTGGCCGCACTGCAGTCGCCGGTAACAGCGATATCGCGGAAGTTGTTCGAGCTATCGTTAGGTCCCGAAAAGTCCTCGACACGACAACCGCAACCACATCCGTCGATGTGGTACGCTCCGACGGCACCGGAGGCTCCGACGAACCAGACCCGTTTCCCGTCGTCCGTCACGCCGACTCCGTACAGATTGTTTCCGTCGCTGGCCGGGCCCTCCTCGATTATCGTCGACCACTGACCGGAGTCCGTGCGCTCAATCAGGCAACCACCACCACCAACCGTGTAAGCGCCGTCTCGAGCGACTACCACATCGAACAACGTCTGTGTTGTGGGCGCACCGCTAATCGTCCAGTTGGAGGTTTCAGTCTCGATCCCTCTGATCGAAGTTGCCACTGTGATTGCTGTCCCCACCGCCTCGATTGCTGAACGTCGGGTTAGTTGTTGATGTGTCATCAGCTATAGATTCACCCGTCTGAAAGTATAATTTTGTGGTGAGTTTCAGATGTAAACAATCTTGCCTGCCGTCGGATCCCTACAAGTGTAGTCGTTCAGGTGCATTTTGCAGATGAAGAGAACGTATAACATCTATCTGTAGCCCCGACGAGAATCGTGAGACAACGCCGCAGGTGTCGGAGTCTCCGACGTCGCAGGTGTCGGGACTGATCGAAGTGTTCAACTGGTTCTCATCTGGATTCGCTGCTCCGCCAGAACGGCGTTCAACTGTTTGTTCCAGCTTCGCTAAAGACGAATATAGCCTAGAGTAATTCCTCACAGACGCCAACAATCTACCCGGAAATTCTCTTTTGAAGCGTCTGTTACCTACTAACGACGGAGATGTTCGTCTTTCTGCTGTGAAATCGATGCCAGCAATCGCTACAGCAAAACTCGTCCAGAATGTATCACACCCGGTCGAAACAGGCTCTCGCGGGCTTGCTCCCGAGACAGCCATCCTGAATCACCCGTGAGATACGTGGTACCTCCGAGATCAAGTGTGAACACTGTAGCCTCCCCTCGTCAATCCTGAATAGTTGATCGCCGGTGTGGCTCGCTAGTTTGATAATGGTAGCCGTGCTCGTAGCCGGTAAGACCGTGACGAGACGGCAACGAGACACAATGCAGGTCAACACAGAGAAATCGGCAAAGCAGGACGCGACGGTGGAGACTTTCGAGGAGGGAGTCTGTCGGGATATCCCATCAGCAGTTCGGACAATCGATGGTGTCGACGCCGCGACAGTACAGCATCGCGCTGCGATGGAACAGCCCGATTCCAGGGTTGTTCCCGAGGGACACGAGCGAATCGTGTTCGAGGTCACTGGACTCGACTGTGAAACCTGTGCAGCGCTGATCGAGACCGTTCTCGTAGCAGAAGACGGGATCAGCAACACGAGCGCGAGTCACCGGTACGGATCTGTCCGAGTCGACCACAATCCCGAAGAGATGTCACCTGACCGGTTGCGGAGCAGACTTGACTCGCTGGGGTATCCCGTAGAGACGACCGACGAGGCTTTCGACAATCGCCGCAGCCAACAGTGGGCTGGCGCCCGATACGCGATGGGTATGATGACGGGACTGATGGTGTTTGCACCGTACGCGGGAGTCGTCTGGCCCGTCCGGTTCAACGCGTTTTTTGATCCCGTGGTGATTGAGTTGCTCGAATCGGCACTTGCCTCTGCGTTTGCCTCTCACTTCTATCTGAATCTTGCACTGCTGTCGGGAATTGTCGTATTATTCACTGGCGGGCCGATCCTCTCGGAGGCTGAAACCGCACTCAGATCCCGGAGTCCAGATGCTTCGCTAGTGATTGCGGCCTCCGTGGTCGGACTGTATCTGTACAGTACTGTCACTGCGTTCAGTGCCGTCACTGGTGGTGTATACTATGATGTCGTCGTGCTGGCGGTCCTCGGTGTAACAATCGGCCGGCAGGCTGACCTCGCGACTGTCGGAACCAGTAGTGGCGGTGAAACCGTTGGTTCGGTCGTCGAGACTGAACCCGACACTATGACAGAACACTCCGACTGAGCGATATCGCGGATTTATTCACCTCTCTGGGGCCCCCATCGCAGTACTCCGTCCTGCAGAGATACTTCCCCGTGTAATTGTCTGTATGATGGGGGGTCTCAACCTGGGGAGGCAGGGGTCGTGCAGGGGAGATTCATCATGAGAGCCACTGCGCAAGGTTTATTCATACCCCCTACATTGGTCCTACTGCAATGGCAGAGGGATCCGTTGACTTCTTCAACGACACTGGCGGTTACGGCTTTATTTCGACTGAGGACGCAGACGAAGACGTTTTCTTCCACATGGAGGACGTCGGCGGTCCGGACCTCGAAGAAGGCCAGGACGTAGAGTTTGACATCGAGCAGGCCGATAAAGGCCCGCGCGCAACTAACCTTACCCGGCTGTAACCCGGGCCGTTCTCGAACGACGTCCTACGTCGTTCTTACTTATTTACATCCCACAGCGATAGCCTCCGTCTACACGCATCTAAACTGGTAACTCAATATCCTCGAGTACTGCCTGTGGTACCCGTGTGGCCTACCCATGACACAGACACGCGGTGAAGTCCCGGTCGTAGCCGTGAGGTGGGACTGTGGGCTGATTTCAACTCCGCAGAGGCGTGATCTCAACCACACACGAGTGACCAGCACAACCCGCAGATACCCGTCGAGACACCGTTCGGCACCCTTTCGAAGGGTTTATTCACCACACAAGTCTTCATCTGACAAATAGTTATGTCTGAGAAACCCGCCTCAATGTATCGGGAAATCAGTAAGCCCGCGTACACGAGACGCGATTATATTACTGGAATCCCGGGATCGAAGATTGCACAGCACAAGATGGGCGATCTCAAGAAGGACACCGATGAGTACCCCGTCAAAATCACGCTCCGAACCGAAGAAGAAGTGCAACTCCGGCACGGGTCTCTCGAGTCGTCTCGGTTGTCGGCTAACCGGCACCTGATTCGAGAACTCGGCGAGGGAAACTACAAAATGGAACTGCGGAAATTCCCTCATCACGTCATTCGGGAGAACAAACAGGCAACGGGCGCAGGAGCAGACCGTGTGTCCGACGGAATGCGGCAGGCGTTCGGCAAGCCTGTCGGTACTGCCGCCAGGATCGGCGCTGGTGAAGCCTTATTCACTGCTTACTGCGAGGTCGACGAGGCCGACGCGGTCAAAGAAGCCTACAGACGTGCGTACAACAAACTCTCACCGCCATGTCGGATAGATGTTGAACGTGGCGAAGAGTTACTCGTCGCCTGACTCGGCAGTCACATCCTGACCGGACCTTTTTCAAGTGAATTCTGTCGGTATATGTACCATTTTACTCTCGTGAAACTGCAAAATCAGACCTGCTGTAGCACCGCGTAGGTCAGTAGAGAACTATCGCCACTCTCCGGGCATCGGATCTGGGGGATCCGGCCTGTATCCCGATGAAGCGTGTGAGCGTTAAAATCGGGATATCAACCCATCGAGCGCTGGCCCGCTGTTCGGTCCGCTCGCTTCCGGAATGCGACCAAACTAGCCGCGACGACAACTGCGAGCCCAGTCAGGGCTGTGAATCCCGGTGCAGAATTCTTAGATGAGTCTGCTTCTGTGGTGTCATTCGCCGATTGGTCATTATCGTCGGAGTCTATTGTCATCGCCACTTCGAATCCAGACAAATCAGTTCCTGCACTCTATGCAACACTCCGGTCAACGTCTGTTTCAGCAGTTGGTATGGGATTTGCCTGCGATACTGCACTTTCCTCAGGTGCGGTCACGATGAGAGGAATCGTAGTTTCGACACCGCTGCCACTTCCATACGGTTCTGTGAGAGTGACAATACCGTCAGAAACTGATCCAAGGTTATCCCATGTCACACCCACTTCTGCAACCCCGACCTCGCCACTGCTGCTCTCGTATGTGTACATATCGATGTGATAGAGATTCAACAGTCGGCCACAGTGAATGCGGCATGGCGGAAACCTCCAATCAGAGAGAGACGGCTCTATTGAATCCACGGACGGCGTCGGGGTAAGTCGTCAGAACGATTGAGATGAAGCGGAAGAAGTGCTTCTGTGCAAAGGACCCTCTTCCGCTTCGTCAAACAAGCCGTCTCGATCGCACGAAAACTGACTGATGCTGCGCTGATGCAGATCAGCCATCCTGCCGGCAACGGAGTTGCCGGCTGGAAGCACGCTGTCCTGCATTTTCTCCGGCTTCATATGGATGCGACACTCCAAGAAGTCCTTGATTGGGCTGAAGAGATGGAGCGGGTACGAGC
>JAQCMZ010000141.1 GCA_028274825.1 Haloferacaceae archaeon | reverse complement strand
CGGTCTCCGAACGGCTGGACTGCTCATCGAATGAGTTTGAGGGGATTGACGACCGTGTGCTATGGTTCAAGTCTGGGATTCACGTCTACGATGTCATTGAGTTGGCTGAGGACTACGCCATTGAAACTTCGCCGACTCAGTAGGTTTATCTTGGGGGTGCTATAGAATTATTGTCACGGTGGTTTGTTTCATAATCTCACAGCTGAATCAGCCGTGAAAGTCCGTATGCGAATGTACCGCTGACATTTCTACCAGATTGCGTTGATGTTCATAGCGGCGTGCTGAATATAACGCGCGTATGTATCAATCCGTGATTCCGACATTAATGGTCTCAAATCGCGCTCTGTCGCTTTCGCTATCTTTGACACAAATCCCACGCGCGTCTGCTCTGTATTCCCTCGAACGACCTTCAGTCCAAAGCCGGTGGCCTCATTTTCGCTCGGTTACGTCGCGTCCGATCCCGACCAGTCCGGCGGTGTTTCTGTCCGGGTCGGTTAGACGTGTGCCGGTGAACTCGTAGGGGAGCCTGACGCCGTCAGCGGTGAGGATGTCGGCTTCGACCGTGACCCGCCCGTCGGTGAGAGTCGTGTTGATGCCCTCAGCAATACGTTCGCGTTCGTCCTCGGGGAAGAGATCGGTCGCATGCATGTCACTCAGTTCGCGCTCAGTATAGCCCGTAACCTCAAAGAACCGCTCGTTGCAGCGTCGGAAACTGCCGTCGGTGTTGAGCACGTAAAACAGATCGTCGAGCGCGTCGAGTGCCTGCTTGATGAACTCCCGTTCCGCGTTGAGTTCCCGTTTGCGTTCTCTCCGCTCGGTAACGTCGTGGATTGCTCCCCGGAGTATCGTCTTGTCTCCGTTGGTGATCGCTGCGGTGAGCGTCACGTCCAGAAGTCGCTGGCCGCCCCCGGGTGGCCGGTAGCGCCAGGTACCGTGTGTCTGCTCGCCCGTCTCGCGCGCTCTCTGGATGCTCCGGCGTATTTCTTCCCGGTCCTCCGGATGGTACCGTTCCAATCCGGTTTCGATGGTGAGTTCTGCGTCCTCGGCAGGGTCCAGAATCCGCTCGGCTCCGTCGGTAAGGAGAACTTCGCCGGTCTCAATATTCACCTCGAAGCCGCCTGTGTCACCGACCAACTCGGTGAGTCGCATCAGTTGGTCCTGTCTATCGGCCCGCTGGGTCTCGCGCCGCGCTTGGACGCTGTTGCGGATGCGGTTGGCCAAGAGTTCGTATTGTTCGGACCCTGACCCTTTCCGGAGGTAGTCGGTCACGTCGGCGGCGATAGCCTCACTGGCAACAGCCTCGCTGCCCTTACCAGTGAACAATATGAACGGGAGATCGGGGTAATCCTCACGGACTGCCTGCAAGAACTCGATTCCGTTCATGCCAGGCATGTTGTAATCCGAGACGATGCAATCGGGCGGGCGGTCGCTCATACTCTCGAACCCCTCGTCGGCGCTGGCTGCCGTTTCGACGGTGAACCGGTCGTCCTCGCGTTCGAGGAACGTCGCTGTCAGATCCGTGAAGGAGGACTCGTCGTCAATATGAAGGACACTGATTGAGCGGCCCATAGTTGTCGCTGGAAGAGACTGATTGGGGGACATGATAGAAGAGATGCTCCGTAGCCCGGTAGGGTTGGTTCTTGCGTGAGCAACACTATTACCGGGTTCGATGAGACTGCTCAGGCTCCGTGGTGACCAGTGTACTAGCGATGAGCTGGTCGATACCCCGCTGGAGGAGCGACGAGACGGCTTGGCGTGTGATGTCGAGTTCGACACCGAGGTCTTCTTGGGTTGCCTCACGCGGGGACTCGAAGTAGCCGCGGTTGTACGCCAGTTCCAGGGCGGTTCGCTGGTCGGCCGTCAGGTTGTACTCTTGGCTGTCCTCCAACGGGGAGACCGAATTGAGCTCTGTGAGTTCAATCGAGAGATCGTGATTTCGACAGTATGTCTGAAACGAGGAAAGTTCTGAGCGGGTCTGGGCGCGGATGTCGAAGACCCACCGACCGCCATGTCCTTTGCCGGAGAGAAGCGTGACATCGGTGTTGATGATGGCCGTGAGGACGCTCTCGTGATCGAGATTCCAGTCGATCCGGACGAACGTCGCCTCTTCGACTTGATCGATAACTGTTACCTGATTGATGCCGATATCATCGGCCAGGTCGGTGGTGAGTTTGCTCGTGTCGTCGGTGTAAATCCAGAAGTAGGGAATGGCGGCAGTGGTGGTCGGGACGACGCGGTCCAGTTCGATCGTGACCGACGATAACTGCTTGAATACAGCGCTCAGCGGGAACTCCGAGTCTTCAACAGTGAAAGATGCTTCAAGCACCATAGACATCATTAGTGGGAAAGCCTCATCAATGCGGTGTCCATTCATTCCTGCTGCTGGACACTAATTGGTAACGGCTGTTTTCGTTTCGTACCGGAAATCGTTAACGAGGGTAGCGATTATCGGCCAGCTCGCTCCCTGAGGATTGAGACGAAATAACAGGTGTGTAGTGCTGACTTCACTCTCTGAATCTTGCAGGCTCTTCCTGACGGGCTCTGGGTAGGTCACCTCAGGCTATGCAAGATAGAGGGCGCCAATCGGCCGGAAGCGTGCCTCCGAATCGAATACTACGGCCGTGACGCATACCCCCTTGGGCGCCGACTTGACACCAGAACTTTTCATCACCTCCGTCGAATCAGAGGCTATGAGTGGGGGACGACAGTCGGACGTGGCCAGCGTCGATGAAGCGACGAACGTAGCCGCCAACGGGAGCGATGAGCTGTGGCTTGACCGGTTCGCTCGGGCCCTGGGATTCGGGTGGTTGGCCGATCGCGTCTCGGATGGTCTGCCGCCATCGTATCTCTACGCCATCGTCACCATCGTGTTGTTCCATACCGGGACGGCCGCTTACAACGTCCTCAACAATATGCCGGTGATATACCGTGAGAACCCGTACTTCGTCCTCCAGCCGCTCATCCTGCTTGGTGCGGTCTACGGGGCGCATTCGCTGCAGGCAGCGTACGATAGGGCGATGGTGGAGATGCGGGTCAGCAAACGAGCTGACGAGCCTGAATCACTGCTGGGCCCCGTTCCCTCGTGGCTACCGTGGGTGCTGTTCGTCCTCGGGGCTGGCCTCCAGTTGACCCGTGCGACGCTCGATATGGCCGGATGGGGAATTACGGATTTCGTTGCTAATTTCCTGGTTTTCCCGTTCGTCTTCGTCCCGATTGTCGTGCAGTTCTTCGTTGTGTACGTCTCTATCGAGTTATTTGCTCCGTGGCGGCTCTCGAAATCCGAGGTCGGGATTCATTTTCTCGATCCTCAGGGCGTTGGTGGGCTTCGACCGCTCGGGGAACTCGTGAAGACAGCGTACTACTACATCGTCGCCGGGCTGGTTGGATACGCGCTAATCACGTATGCACCGTTCGTCGACTCCGCGTGGACCGTTTCGCCCGCTGCAGGCACTATCTTCACCGCTGTCTGGATTGCGACTGTCGCCTCCGTCGCGTTCGCCGTATTCACGCTACACCGGTTTATGCACAAGGCGAAGCGACAGGAGATTCAGCGGCTCGAAGTCGAACTGAGAGACCGCATCCAGAACCCCTGGGACGTGAAATCGTATGAAATCTCCGACGAAAAAGAGAACAAAGTCGAGGACTTGCGTAAACGAATCAACCACGTCACCGCGACGAGTGAGTACCCAGCGACATTCAGTATCTGGTCGCAGTTGCTCCTCAGTATCGCCCTCCCGAAGGCCATCCAGTTGCTCATCGCCAACGCGTAACTGCCAGAGCAAAGCTCCACTAAATGAATCTGGGGGACACACTGTGTGTTCTACAAGCAAGTGCTACGCGCGCTAAATCCGTCCTCTTTGTGTCGCACGCAGTTTATGACAGAAGCTAAAGAGATCTCGGAGGCGTTACTGGATACAGCGCGCGTCTGTTGCAGACCGGGGTAGTCTGAATCTAGCGGTAGGTGTGGCTGGGTATGCAGCAATATTCCGGTTAGTGATCTGGACACTGTCCGGTTGAAGAGCCTGCTATATCGAGTGATTTATACTACGTCGAGTCACGAATTTCCTT
>JAQCMZ010000136.1 GCA_028274825.1 Haloferacaceae archaeon | reverse complement strand
TCCGGTTCGACATCGCCGGTGTGGTGATGTTTGGATACGCGGCATACGTGACTGAGGACCCGTTTCCACGGACAGCCGCAGAAGTGGCATCAATTGCTGCCGGAGCGCTTCTCATCATCGCCGGGTACCACACGTTGCTGTTTATCGGCGAGAGCGACCCAGCTGTCACAAGCGCCATTGCAGCAGTTATTGTCGGGCTCTCACCAGTATTGACGACCGGATTCGCCCGTGTGTTGTTGCCAGACGAACGATTGGCATTACCGGGGGTGGTTGGACTGGTATTGGGGTTCTCGGGGATTGTCATACTCGCACAACCGAACCCGACAGCCCCGCTCACTGGTGGGACCGTTCCGATGCTGTTCGTCTTCTTGGCAGCAATGTCGTTTGCCATGGGGTCGGTCCTCACCCGGACGATCGATTCTGACATTCGAATTGAGACGATGGAGGCGTGGTCCATGCTCGGGGGGGCTGCGGTGATGCATCTTGGGGCTGTGCTGCGCGGAGAGACGCCAGCAGATGTCGTGTGGTCTGTTGAGTCAGTCCTCGCGATCGGGTACCTGGCCGTGGCGGCGAGTGCACTCGGATTTCTGATTTATTTCAATCTGCTTGACCGACTGGGTCCCATTGAAATCAATCTCGTCTCGTACGTCGCCCCCGTTTTTGCGGCCCTCGCCGGATGGGTGGCTCTCGGCGAAGGAGTGACAATCCCGACGACAGTCGGATTTCTGATTATCTTTGCGGGATTCGTCTTGATCAAACGCGACGCGATCCGGGCTGAACTCGATGAGTACTTGCCCGGAGGGAAACTATCAGCTGAGTGAGCAGAACACGGTCGAGTAACTCATGAATCCTTTCGCCGTGACGCGAATCCGAAAACGACAGGAATCTCTTTGTTTCTCGAAGGGGTGACCATTGTGTGTTCCCTGAAATTATCGAAACCGAGCGGCTCCGTTTCGAGCCGCTCACTCTGGAGTATGTCGATCTCCAGAAGATGTACGAGATATGCTCGTCAGATCCGCATATCGAGGAAATCACACAGTACGTGGCATGGAGCCCTCACGAAACAATCAACGAGACTCGGGAGTTTCTCCACCAGAGTGCAGAGAATCGAGAAACCGCGGAGGCAGCGGAGTATGTTGTCCGGCCTCTCGCGGGCGAGGATGGAGCCGGAGATATCGCCGGATGCACGGGAGTTCGAATCCAGTGGGACCGACAGGTCGCGTCACCGGGAATCTGGTTGCGCAAACGATTCTGGGGTCGAGGCTACTCCGGTGAGCGGGCGGCTGCTCTGATGGAGTTGACGTTCGATAATCTCGACTTGGAACTGTTGACGGTGAGTCATATACCTGACAACGACCAGTCTGAGCGCGCCATCCGCGAGTACATCGAGCGGGTCGGCGGTCGTCGAGAGGGTCACCTCCGGAACTCAATCACAGATCTGGATGAGAATATTCACGACGAGGTCAGATACTCCGTCTCCCGAGACGAGTGGCTGAAAGCCACCGACGGTGGAACCGACATTCTCGCGGATTAATCCATCATAACGGCTCTCTCCGGATTTCATCGGCGACTGTCAGCTACCCGCGGCTGAGGCCGTGGGCTTTCGTCTCGGTCTTCTGTGAGGTCAAGTGGCCGGTCAGCGAGGCAGAATCGCTTCCTCAAACAGGTGTTTCACTCGCTGTTTAATCTCTTCGCGGATTTCCCGGACTGTGCCGATATCCTCACCGTGGGGATCATCGAGGTCCCACTCTCGTACGTCGACAGTGGTTTCAATCACGCCGAGTTCCAGCGTCGAACAACCCATCGTCGCGACGTAATCACAAGAATCGAGCTCTTCAGAGTCGACTTCTCGTGGCGACTGGCCGGTGAGGTCAACCCCCAGTTCATCCATCGCATCAATGACCACCTCGTGAACGGTATCTGCCGGATCTGTTCCACCGGTCACGATATCGATACTATCTTCCAGATCCCGTTGTGCCCGTTCACGCTTTGCGAAGGCCGTGGCCATCTGTGACCGCCCGGCATTCTGCACGCACACGAACGCGACCCGCATGTTATCAGTCACATCTGTCTCGCTTGAGCCGGTAGATTCCCCTTCACTCATTGCTTGTTAGTGCACTGAAACGCCCAGCGTGTTCAGCGTCGGAATCCGCACGATTACACCGACACTGGTCATCTCGCACCGCACCGTCGGGCAGTCCGAAATCACTGATTCGATACTGTCTCGCTGTGCCGAGATGCGTCCCGAGCGTGTCCAACGCGGTGGAGTGAGGCGTCCCTGTGATCTGTCCCATCAACTGCCGATGTAGTAACTGTTCTATTAACGACATCGATACAGAATGAGTTGAGCGCTCTCACTCGCAGAGACTACACAGAGACACTTCGTCCCGAAACACCCGTGTCCACCATGTGGCTCACCAGCCACTGTGTCTCGGTGCCGCGAGCGATGAGCCCGACTGCAGGTCGTTCCTCCCGCGCGGGATATCTCGCTAAATAGCACGCTCCAGTCACTCAGGGCCGAGCGACGATTGCTACCGAAACAGTCTGAGCAGGCTCCGGAGACGGTCACTCACTGACGGGGGGTCAACCTGATATTCGATTTGATACTCCCAGGCTGCGAGATCATACTGAATTGTGGCGATGTGTTCTCCTGGCTCGTAGTCTGCCGGGTCAAGATACTCTCGAATTTCGCCCCATGCGGGCATCTTGAGATCGTCTCCCCAGCCCTGGTCTCCGACGTTTCGAATCGTCGGGAGTTTGGAGTCTGCACTCGTCTGAATACGCAAAGACCCGTCGGGGCTGTCGGAAACGACGATCTTCTCAAATCCTGTTGGGTCGCTCATGTTGGAGCGTGAGTGAGAACCTGCACACACAAAATAATCAAGATGTCGGAGTGCTTGAGGCCAGTTGAGACACGATGTTGCGGGAGAGTCTGACGAGAGTCAGCCACGGATCCTGAGCAATTCACCGCTGAACCAGGGATGTATGCCCCATCGGGTGTCGCGCTCGCCAGCGAAAGGCTCCGCGTCTCAGCCCTTTTCGAAGAGAATTTTCGCAGGTGTCGCACTGTGAGATCAAGAGTCTCTCGAGTGCGTTTCCGAGGTGGACAGACTGAGAGACCGCTCGTCTCACCACCAACTTTCAGATTCGTGACGGGTCGTGGTTCCGGATTGTCTCGCTGAGGGTCCACCTCGCTAGAGAGGGTCCGTCATGAGGACTCTGCACTCTCTCGACAGCACGGAGAAACTCCCGTCTTAGCCACGCGGGTGGTCACACCCAGAGTATATTCTACTCGGCAATCACATCCGCCATGACGAGACGGTGATCGGACGCAAGAGTGTCTGGAGTGTACACACGATGACGGACGACACTGAATCCACGAGTTAATACGTGGTCTAATTGACCTGAATTAGTCTCGTCACTGACGCGACTCGGGTCTCCGTCTGTGTTCGGCTTGTCACCGTCATCACCGGTATCGAAGCCAGCGTATGTTTCCCGAGGACCTTCCCGGTGAGTTGCCGTCTTTCGAGTGTCATTCAACGTCGTTGTCAGCTGTTCGTACGGATCCGATCCGGGCTCACAGTTGTAGTCACCGGCGAGTACACACGGACCATCCGGTATACGATCGGTCAGAAGGTGGGCGCCGTTCAGACGAGCTATCGATCCGCTGTGGTCGAGATGGACGGAAAAGACGGTGACTGTCTGACCGGTCTGCGTATCGTGAAACGTCGCATGAGTCACTGTTCGCTGGAACTGAGCATCCCACGCGATAACCCCCCGTTCGCCGTCAGGTGCGACTCCAAACGACCCTTTGTCGGTCACGACGAGCCGCTCCGGTCGGTACGCGATTGGGGTGTGTGGCCCGCTCGCGTCTGGGAACGCAACCCACTCGTACACGAGACGCTCCTGCAGATCCGGAAGCTGCTCCAGCCACACTTCCTGTGTGGCCAGTATATCCGGATTCGCCTGATCGATCGCTCTCACCACCCCATCACGGCGCTGTGTCCACGCGAGTTCCGCCTCGTCGATCCCCGCATATCGGACGTTATACGTCGCTACCCCGAGCGTCTCACCTGATCTGCCGTCGGCTCTCACCTCGGGTGGTGGATCAGCGAGAGCAACCGACTGATCACCAGGAGATGCGCCGGATCGGTCTCTACTCATTCAAGATGTATCCTCTCGAGACTGCTGCATCACAAAATCATCGGACTACAATCTGAACACGATGTCATACGAGGTCGTGGTGGCATCTGTCCGTGGTTGAGGACCCCTCTCATGTCTCTGGTACTGTCCCTGTGGTGATCCTGAGCAGAGTAACTGACTGGTACATACTCACTGTGAAACTCTCTGTTCATGCGGAGTCTCCGTCCGACAAGCGCGACGAGAGCTGATCGAAACGGTTCTGTGTGTTCTGCTTGCGTGTTTCGGTTCGCTCTGGATCGTATGTCAGGCTGGTACACTCTCCGTCGGCGACTTTCACCGTCAGGATAGCATTGGGATGACGTGAATCTGCAGGCAGCGAATCCACGTCGATTGTGACACTCCCAACTTCTGCTCCGTTCTGCTCAACGAAGCTCGTCGCGAGTCCGTCATCAATCGTGTCAACCACGAGAGTGTAGCTTCCGTCCTCGAGCGCGTCGAGAGTGTTCATTGGTAAGTCTCCTCCACGACGGACCTCCCGTCTGCAGTCTGAATAATGACGGTGTCGCCGCCGTTATTCCAAACCGGAGATCCGGACTCCCAGTACAGGTCGGTGTCAGTGTCTGTCCCGCTCCCGGTGTGAACCGTTGTCGTCGCGCCAGGATCAAGTGTGACGCCGTTCGGAATCGTGTACTCGTGGGTAGCCTCATCTGTGATCGTCCATCCAGACACGTCGAGAGTGTCGTCGCCAGTGTTTTTCAAGACGACATACTCGTTGTTGAGATTATTCTGATCGTCGCCGGCGGCGTCAGCGGCAATCTCTGTGACGACGAGTGCGGTGGGCTCGACAGCTGACGTGCCGCCGTCCGTCACAGTCTGATCTGCCGGCGTAGCGACAGTCTCGCCGCTGACAATTGCCCGCTCAGTCACACGTCTGTCGTCGGTGACTCTGGCAATGTTTCCGCTACGGAGGCTCACGGGGGCTGTCGGGGCAGCGTACTGTGTCTGTACCGACACCGTGTCTCCATCGCTCACGAAGACGGTATCACCGTGCGTGCCGGTCCAGTACGTGGGAGTCGACCGGTCGCCGAGTCGCCGGAGAACCGTCTTCGTCGGGTGACCGTACTGGTTGTCGTATCCACTGGAAATCACGACTGTCTCGGGACCCACGACATCCAACATCTCAGCGCCCGATGAACTCGAGGAGCCGTGATGGCCGGCCTTCAATACTGTCGACCGCAGTTGGTTTCCGTACGTTTCAACGAGATACGCTTCTTGATCGTCTTCAGCATCACCCGACAGCAGGAAACTCGTCTGGTCATAAGTGAGCTTCAGGATAATACTGTTTTCGTTGCGAGCCTTGCTCTCGAGATACGGGTCAGGCGGCCCGAGAACCTCTACGCGCAGACTCTCGATCCCGATACTGTCGCCTTCTCGAGTTTCGTACAGTGTCACGTCGTACGATTCGACGGCGTCTAAGTACTCAGCGTACGTCTGGGTACTCGCGGCAATCCCGGGATCGTAGACCGCGCCGATTCCGTCAGCCGATGTCTCGTAATGCTCGATTATCGCAGCATTCCCGCCGATGTGGTCGGCGTCATTGTGCGACACTACGAGATGGTCGATCCGGTTGATTCCCTGCGTTTCCAGGTACTCCAGCACGTACTCGCCGTCGTCATTGTAATGACCAGTGTCGACGAGCATGGTTTCGCCCTCTGGGCTTACCACGAGCGTGCTCACCGACTGTCCCACATTGATGAAATGCACCTCGACTGTTCCGTTCGCCGGGGGCGGTGCTGCCGCCGATGTGGCTGTGGCCGTCCCACCTGATTTCGGATCCTCGGCCTGAATCGCGGGTCCGTCTGGTGTCGCCGAGCCACTCACACCGGCACCACTGCACCCGGCCAGCAGTGTTGCTCCAACAACGACGACGAGGAGAAGCACCCGCGTTTGAGGACGTATTGACATATTGAACCAGTCATGCTACGGCTCATAAAGTATGTTCCCCCCTGAACGTGCGGTGTCCCCGCCAGCCGGGTGACTGTGAACTCTGGAAAATGACATGGGGAGTCGAGAGAGCTCGATCGTGATACTTGATAGCATTTTACTCAGTAGTTCAGATTGACCTGTCAGAAAACGATTCCGCGGGAGATTTGTGTGTACGCTGGCCAATCTATGTATGGAGGAACTCAGAGACGAAGTTGCCGACAACAGACAACCACAGGAAGACATTGACCCGCTGTTCGTCAACCGGTGGTCTCCCCGAGCGATGACGGGCGAACCACTCGATGAAGAACAGTACATGTCACTGTTTGAGGCGGCGCGATGGGCGCCGTCGTCGTACAACAACCAGCACTGGCGATTCCTTTACGCCACGCGAGAAGACGACGACTTCGAGCAGTTTTCCGAGTTACTTGGCGACGCAAACCAGGTCTGGACCGACGACGCTGCAGTGCTCGTCACCATTGTCACCAAATCGACGTTCGATCACAACGGTGAACCCGCCCGGACGCACTCGTTTGACGCAGGCGCAGCCTGGCAAAATATCGCATTAGAAGCGTCTCGACGAGGCCTCGTCGCCCACGCTATGCAGGGATTCGATTACGAAGCCGCGGCAGAACAACTCAACGTTCCAGATGGCCACGATGTCGAGTGCATGATCGCAATTGGCGAGCGCGCTCCAGCAGACACCTTACCTGAAGAGCTTGAAGAACGTGAGTTCCCGAAAGGCCGCAAGGACATGGACGAGATTCTTTTCCACGGCGGCTTCGACGAGTAACGGTCTGCTCACGTCTGAGCCCAATTTACAATCGAAATCGACGGTCGGTCACACTACCTGTCCACAGGACACGTGACCTGACTGTCTAGGCGATACTGTCGTGTCGTGCGGGGATAGTACGCCGGAGAGACGCCCAGTGTGTCCGAGCGAGAGGCCCCTGACTCTGCGGGCAATAATTGTCATTACTAATCCCGTTGCTCAATTCGAGCCACGATCCGATTAGACAACGCACAGTGACAGGTCACGGAAACGACTGAAACTCAACGGAACCACGGAGCCACACACTCCAGTTCACGGGTTGACATCCTCCTCCGCGTTCACGCGGCCGAATCCCACGCCACCGCTGAATTGGGAGTGGCAGGGTTGCAGACTCTCAATCCAACACACCGTTGGAATCGGTGAGTGACTGGTCGACGGGCAGTCTCCTGGGAGTGGCCACCCCGGGACTCCTCTCCGTTGTCGGACTCGGATTCCCCGTGTTGTGTTGGCCACGGGGAGTCCGGCAGACTGCGATGGACTCGGAGTGACTTTCTCTGCGAGTATTTGCCCAATGCTTGGTGTGTGATTCCCACATCGGGCCACACCCTGCCCTGTTTCCAGTGTGGGCGGACACTCGAACCGCCAGTTGTCGGGCACTCGGCTACACTGGGGTCGTCCCCAGTGTGCCGACGCTTGGAGAGACGGTGTTTTGGCGAAACAACCGTCGGGAATTGCCGCTGTGACGGCGCGTATCCACGCCGTGAACGGCGTGGGAGTGCGCCTGTTCCACCTATAACTGATAACCAGATCGTCCCTGATGGCCGTCTCATCTCGTCTCGTCGAGTGAACCCGTATCCCGAACAGCCCGTGGTGAAGTCCA
>JAQCMZ010000135.1 GCA_028274825.1 Haloferacaceae archaeon | reverse complement strand
GGTCGGCGACTATATGACAGTACCGGGGCTTACCCCACATTTAGACGGCATTATCTCACGAATTCACTTACAATCGATCTCACACGGCCACGGCGAATTGATCGCTGAAGTGGGGTGGAATACTCCGTCCTGGTGGAGAGAGTATGTTGAAGCTGAAACAATCGAGAAGGTCGCATACTCATTCAGTATCGAAATTCCATCAGAACAACCAGACAGTTTCACTATTCATGATTCGGAAAGTGACGAGTCTTGGCTAATCGAGCTCACAGAACTCGAGGATAATGGCACATATCGAATGGAGGAAGCAGGGGACGGATCTAGCAGTGACCCTCCCATTGGGATCGGAGGCACTGTGGTCGAAATTGGACCAGAATCGGTGATGATTGAGGGGTTGGACGTTCTTGGGTATTTGAAGAAAACCTGGTCTCAACACGATGTCATTGTCTGGGACGGTTACAGTTATGTCGTCAATATCCTCTCACATGGGGAGATTCAACTCATCCACGAAGATCGATTCATAAGCGAATTCAAATGAGTTTTAGCGTCACTGAGGATGGTCTCAACGGTGTACGGTGAGCAGAAGACCAGCGAACCGACACCTGACTGACTATGCTCAGGCGTCGCTCAGGGAACTGACCTCGCCGACTTGGACAAACCCGTACTCACACTCGGGACATCGCCACTTTTGTTTCTCTCCGAGTTGGGTGTTCATCGCCGCCGTGCGGTAAAACGAGACGACCGCCTCACACTGAGGACATTTCATCTCCTTTTCGAGTGACATTGATGCTTCTATGATTCGGAGTAGATTGAACATATTGATTGACTCCAGAGACCGGATTACTGATCCGGAACCACTGTCACCGGGACATCAGTCGCGTCTGCCACCGCGAAAGCGGTGTTCCCTTGCACGAATCGTTTGAGAAGATCCTTTGATCGATGGCCGACGACGGCGTGACTGATATCCACATCAGTCGTGATATCCGCGAGTTGCTGTCCGACGCGCTGTCCAGAGCGGGGTCTGTTCCGCTCGACGTATTCGATTGCCACGGTATACTCTACTGGACTGCTAGCAAGTTGCTCTTGTACTTCCTGTTGGAGTGATCGTGTTTCGGTTCCGGCAGATGTCTCTTCTGTCAGGTGAACCACATACAGATCCTCGCCAAATCCGCGTCCCAGTCTGACGGCCACGTCTAATACGTTATTCCGAACGGGATCGTCTGCAACCGCGGCTAAGACTGACATAATTTTACTTTGGCTACTGGAATAAGAGGATATCGGCTATCAGCGGTATACTGCTGATAGCGGGGCGAAAGCCCTTGAAGCCGTGTGAGAGTATCAATCCTGTGTCGTGTCAATACCCAGGGATTCGTTGACACCACAGAAACACGTCACAGCATTGAATCCCAACCCGAGTGCACCGGTCACCGCGAGAAGACCGGTCACACGGCTCCCACGCCGAATCGCGGTGACGGCCACGACTGTCAACACAGCCGCCAGAACACCACGCACGAGTCGATCTGTCCCACCAACATTGGATTCGATGTCCATATCAAGTACATGCGAGCCCGGCGCATATATTTTCTCGTTGCTGGTTCGACTCAGGTACAGCGACCAGAGCAACATCTGAACGAGAGCTACAGGCGTGTCGGTCGCGACAAGTCGAATATCACAGGAGTTGTCTTGGGACGGGTATCACGAGTGTCGGCACTTTAGCGTAGTCACACAGTGCCCACAAGTTCAAATCGAGTATTGGTGCATCTTGATTACCGGACCACGGGTCTTGGCGTAGCTGCCTCCACTCACGCAGTGGTTGAGTCTTGATGTCAGAGTCCGGAAGTTGCGGCAGTCATCCTATCCGATCCACACACGGACACCTGTGATCGGGTGTGAGTATCAGCAGAGACACGGCCCTTCAAGAGGACTCGACACGGGAGTGACCGGGTGGCATGCCCGAAGTCCCGCCGGGAATAAAAAGATGAACGGCCAACAAGAAGTATGGTCCCGAATAGCGCTCCATCTGGTGGAGACGAGGGCGACAACAGTGACCACTGCTTAGCATGCGGGACCCGGGGGTTGGCTCGTGCAAACTTCTGTCCCCAGTGTGGGTCAGTAATTAGCGACCGTGCGCTGCCAGCGTACTGCATGACCTGCGGGGATAGTTTCGACAACGGAGACGAGTTTTGCTCATCGTGTGGAGCAGAGCGGCGGTCCGCGGATCTAGCCGGAGGGCAAGATGCAGAGCCGCGAGAGTCCAAAAGTCGAGAAACAGCGACGAGAGACCCCGGACAGCAGAACACCGAGTCACCTGGTAGTGAGCAATCCGCCAGACAAATCGATGTCGAGACACAGCAGATGTTTCGCCAGCGCGTTCAAGAGTACGTGAGCGACGGCTGGGAAATAACCGAAGACCACGGAGAGACAGTCGTTCTCACAAATCGAGGTATTGGGTCGATGCCGGGACACGCGATTCTGCTGTTTTTCACCGGTGGGATTGGAAATCTCGTCTATGGGTGGTACAGCTACTCACTTGAGGCAAACACGCAACGGCTCTCTGCACACGATGAGTCTTCAGTCTCGACTCAGATGGCAGACGGGGCGTCTGGCCCGACGGTGGACAACGAGATGGACCAGCTCACGGCAGGCTTTGCGAGTTCGATCATGATGTTCGTCGGGCTGGTGGCTTTGATCGGCGGTTCACCTGCCAGCATGGCCATGGGGCTCACACTTATAACGGTCAGCATCGGACTCATCCCTCCGGTTCAGGATCGCCTGCGTCGAAGCCAGTCAATAACCAGTTTCGGCCGCCAGCGTAGCGTGGATCACCGGGTTCGTGACTCCGACGATAAGACTGACCAGCCGTGTGTCGTCTGCGCTGAGGAGTTCGAGGATGGGCTGATTCGGCGGCGCCGTGACGAGACGCTCGTGTTCGGGGTTCCGGTCCGGACACACACCGAAGAGCAGAATCACTACTGTGCAGACTGCGCTCACGCCGAGCCGATTGAGGGAATCCCGCCGACAAGCAAAGCTGGATGGCAGGTGAGGGAAGACACGAATACAGACACGGATGTTGAGGCAAGCGCAAGCGCGGGTGCAGATGGAGACGTGGACGCAGACGTAAAGTCACACTCACACGCAGAGTCTACGGGCGACCAGGCCCCTGATCAGCGTTTCAGTCGCGACTCTCGATCACAGACAACCACAGGGTCGACCGCGGAATCGCGCCTGACAGAGTCTGCCGGTGATTCAGTGACTGCCGATACGGCCGAATCCGACCGCGAACGCTCAAAGAATAACTGAGCCACGCAGGGGCCAGTGACATCAAGAATGCTCCTATCTCCCCCGAGTTCCCGAGACGATCCAGTCGCTCTCCCAGTTACTGGCAATTCAGCCGTCGGTATGATAGCCATCGAATATCAGTATACGCCCAATCGTACGACAGCAGTGCAGTCGGTGTGTGATTCGGTTTAGTCGTCACCATATTCGAGACAGAATACACGAACTGGCGTCTCACGTCTGGATAGTGTGGGTCCGCAAATGAACGCGGGTCACAGTGACAGCCGGTGTTATAGCTGGAACAGGCGCACTCCCACGTCGTTCACGGCGTGGATACGCGCCGTCACAGCGGCAATTCCCGACCGGGTTTGTTCCAAAACACCGTCTCTGCAAGCGTCGGCGCACTGGGGACGACCCCAGTGTAGCCGAGCGCCCGACAACTGGCG
>JAQCMZ010000199.1 GCA_028274825.1 Haloferacaceae archaeon | reverse complement strand
CCTTGGTCGCCATTTACCTGATTCTGCTGCTCACAGTGTGTCTGTCGATCGTCTTGGTCCCGTCACAGGTGTCAGCAGAGACCCAGACCCAGGCCATGTCGGCCGACTCACCCACGCAAACACACGTCATACTAGAGGAGAACACCCCTGACACCGCGGCTGAAGTCGTCGCGGAGGATGTTTCCGTGTCTCCGGCGGTACAAACTCTGGTCGCACTCAACATTGCCGTCACAGACCGTGATGGGAATCCCGTCAGTGGAGCAAACTTAATTGCCGAGTGGGACGACGAACGAGCGACCGCCCAGACGGCTAGCAACGGACGAGCCTTCATCGACGTTGCAGAGGGCTCAAACGTGACGATTTCTGTTGACCACGAGACGTATATCCAGAACAATCCAATCACAGTCAGGGACGCTACCGAACAGGAAGTGTCGATTGAGATCGCACAGCGCGGGACCGCGACGGTAACTGTGGTAGAAGACGGCGACCCCATTCAAGACGCAAGCGTGCAAATCAGTGAAGACGGACAGCCGGTCGAATCAGGCAGCACCGACGAGCAAGGCCAGTTCGTCAGCGGTGATATCGAACAACGATCGTATCGATTGCGGGTGGCGAAAGACACCTATTATGTGAGCCGTACAGACATGCAAATTAGAGGAAACAGCACCCAGACGGTTCAGATGCGTCCTGGCTCTGTGACATTATCCGTACAGGTTGCAGACGATCGCGGAAACGACTCCGTATCAGTCGAAAATGCTCAGGTGAGCGTCAAAAATATCGGAACCGTGAGGACACTGGGAGGTGGGGAAGCGAGTCTCAGTGTTCCGGTGAATAGTTGGTTGGACGTGGAGGTCACCAAGGACGGCTACGAGACACTCAGCCGCCAGAAGCGCGTCGAAGAACAACCGGCTGAAGTGGAGTTTCAGATCAACCGCACGCCGGGCCTGACAGTCAATCCGGAAAATACCCGCGTGGTATCTGGAGAGCGCCTCTCGCTGAGTGTCGTAAACGAGTATGACGAACCTGTCGAAGGAGCGACTGTCCGTCTGGACGGTGAACTACTCGGCGAAACGGACTCGGACGGAAAGGCAGTCGTAAACGTCGGCACTACCGGTGAACACGAGATAGTCGCTGCGGAAGGCGCACGTGAATCGCCGCCTGTCACAGTACGCGGAGTTGCTGACACGACACAGACGGGACAAAACGATACCACGAGCGAAGAGACACCGTCCGGCACGGACGATACGATACCCGGATTCGGTGTGACTGCCCTGATCGCAGCAGTTCTCACGTTGGTGAATGTGGCCGCGCGCACAGAGTGACTCTCTCTGACAGCGTCCCCGTACCAGTAATTGGCAATACGACCAGCACTCATACACGAACCCGCACAAATACTAAGCGGAACGCTAGATTGCATATTTCAGCCTGAATAGCAAGAATAGAATTCCCGACGACTGTGTTCTGTGTCTGAGACGAGACTCACGTATAGATGTCGTGGTCGAAGAAGGGAGGAGGGGTTAGTCTCCGTCTGGAACCCGCAAATACTCAATTACGTCCGTTGCGACCGCGTCTAACCCCCCACCCTGTGCGAATGTCTGACTCCCACCGCCGCCGCCACCGAATTCGTCTGTGATGTCGGTAACAACACTACCGGCCTCGATTACGCCGGTGCTGGCAACCGCGACAAACGGCGCGTCTCCCGTGCCTGCGAGGACGGCTACCTCTGGACCGTCCTCTCCGACGTGTCGTTTGAGTGGCTCGGTGACATCGTTTGCAGCCATCCCACCGACACTCCCCACAGCCCAGGTGTGATCGTTGCGTTCAAACTGTTCGAGAGTTGCCAATTTCGACTCTAGAAGGGTCGAACGCAGTTGCGTAATCTCGGATTCCAACTGTTCGCGCTGCCGGGTCAGCCGATCGATAGCGTCCGGGAGATCGCTGATTTGTGAGTCGGCTGCCTCCGCGGCGGCTACCGCCGTCTCGTGGATTGTGGCTCGTCTGTTAATTGCGGCGGGACCGACTGCGTATTCGAATCGCGTGAGTCCCTTCCCGGGATTCGATCGGTCTATCAGTTCGACCGGCCCGATTTCGGCGGTTGAAGACACGTGTGTCCCGCCACACGCGGCCTGATCCCATCCCTCGATCGTGACAATTCGCACACTGTCCGCGTCAGCCATCACCCCTTCTTCTGTCTTCGTGTTGAATGCAATTCCCGACCGACTCCGTGCTTGCTCGACTGGAACTTCCTCCCAGGAGACCGTTCGAGACGACCACACTGCACGATTTGCCAGACGTTCCAGTTCGATCATGTCTTCGTCGGTCGGGGTTCGATCGGTCTCGAGATCTACCCGAATTTTCTCATCTCCGATATTGAACCCGCCATATCCCAACTGCTCGAACAAGCGACGAGCCGCACCATACAGGACATGACTTGCCGAGTGGGCCCGCTGACAGTACCGTCGATACGTGGGGTCGATCTGTCCCGTGATCTGGTCGCCAACCTCGTAATCGATCGATCCATCCAGCGTGTGAATCACTTCCCCGTCTCGCTCCTGGACAGCCAACACGGCATTGTTACCCAACTGGCCGCGGTCGGCTGGCTGGCCGCCGGCCTCGGGATAAAAATACGTCTCTGACAACACCACCCCGTGCTCGGGTTTCCGCTCGATTGTCGTCTCGAAACTCGTCACGGCCGGCTCTTCTGGCGCCCGCGATTGTGTCATGATTAGCTGTTTCAGTCGGCCGGGAAAAATCCAACTCTACACTCGCCGCCGGTATTGGTCCCCTGTCTGACGATCGGGTTTGTCAGATACTGTCCGGGCTGTGGCTCAGTCTTCGATCAGTCCGATGTCGAGCCGCTGTTCGAGGGCTCGGACCACCGAGCCGCCGACGCCCGCCCGAGACGCGCGACCCTGCTCGACAGCGAGAACATCTTCTTTTTCGAGTTCGAGTTCAGATGCGAGATCGTCAAGTGTGAGACCGTTGCTCTGGCGAGCCGTCTCCAGCCGGTCACCGTAATCTGAAACGAGATACGGGAGTCGGTCTTCCTCGTAATCTGTCCCTTGTTCTTCCCAGCGGCTAGAGTCTCCCCGGCTATTTTCGTACACCTGTGTTTGCGGCTTCGACGACCCTGTATCGCGCTCTGTTTGGCCGCTAGAGGCCCCGCTGGTGGGCTCGTCTGTCAGTCGCTCGTCGGTATCATCGTGTGGCTGGCACTCCGAGCAGACGAGAAGGTCCGCGCCTGCGACATTCGCCTTGCGGAGATTGCCGGTTTCCCGTCCGCAAAGCTCGCAGGCGTCGCCCTCATCGCCGCCGCCGGATGATCCGGTCGAATACTTTGCCATGTTCGAATATTCGCCCGCAGCGATTTAACCTTTGCAGGCCTGACTGCTGTCTGCGGTCGAATGAAACGAGTCCCTCCGGGTTGTTCACTGAAGCAGCTGCAGACTGCTGTCACTGGTACTGTCAGCGTCGAAAGGATTGTGTGTGGGTGCTGTCGTTCGAGCAGCACCGCGCGTCTCACGATGCGTGGGACCGGATTTGAACCGGCGGACCTCTACAGGACAGCGCTCTCAACGCAGAGGGTTCCATTGAGCCAATTTACCGTCAAATCGCCCATTTCAGGGCCGATGTGATACGAACTGTGTCGGAGGTTTATAACTATTGCTGAGGGACAGCGTTAGCCGCTATTCGGAAAATTTGAGCTTGGCAACCGCTGGATTGATTACCGGTTAGCTGATTCGAAGCTGATTGAGAGTGACGTTTCCTCGGCCACCGTCCCGACAGCAGTGTCGCGCTCGTCTTGACTTCACTCAGCTCAGAAACCTTCGCACATGGAGCAACTACCACCCTTCGCCCGGCGATGGATACTGCTCAACGGCATCACCCTTCTCTTTCACTACTTTCGGCTCCACATCGCTGGAAGCATCCTCATCAATCTCCTTGAGAATGGCGTAGAAGCGCCACATATCGCCGTAATCGAACAGGTAGCAGATACGATCACGCTCATCCAAATCCAACTGACGGGCCATCTGGCCCACTGTGGTTTCCCCAGCGCTGTAGACACTACCTCCACGCATCAGCCCGCTACCCGACTCTTCCATCTCCCGCGGGCACTTATATTTCACATCACTGTCACGGTAGTCTTGATCTGTCCCAAAGTACCACAGGTGATCTTGATTCAAGCCGACTGATCGGTTCAGGGTTGATTGAAATTCGTTCAATGTCTGATCGGCTCCGACAACGATGTCTCGCCAAAGTGACCGCGGATCAGGTTCGAATTTGACTCGGTAGCGGTATGTAGTCATAAGCTATGATTTTGAGTGAAGTCCCTCGGGGGCAAGCCCCGAGGCTTCACCGTGTAGGGTTCTGCACAGCACCCGCAGGCGACTGTCAGTCCTCCCGACCTTCCTCTTTCGAGGTCGGTTTGAACGAACACCCGAACACACCGCGTGTGTCCGTGGAGATCGCTCCACCACGACCCGATAGTGTCCGTCTCACCACGTCGAAGATGCGGGTTTTGAGAGACACCACAGTTGTATGAGAGTTCTCAGTCAGCAGTGGATGAAGATCTGTACTCTGTTTGTGGAGTTTGTCTGACTGTGTCGCCGGATAGGAAGCGCCGTTTCTTGAAAGTAGTGGTCGGCTTCACCCTCGGGGTCAAGCCCCGAGGCACTCGCCTTGCTTATCTGTAGAGGTTACTGATTCTATCGTTCCAGCCAGTAATACCAATCCTCGATGGCTTGCTTCGTGTCTTCACCGACATCGACGGGCTTCAGTTGCTCTAGAGGGACGCCGAGTTCGCGGTCCATCCACCCAACGGTCACGTACTGCTGTCGGAGGGTCGGCTCTGTCGAGGACATCCTGACCACCCGCACCGTCTCGCCTTCCTTCAGTGGTGACTCATCTCGTTCGCTCGCACACTGCGCCTCGAAGGGGAAATCCATCAACTCGTCCAGATAGGCGTGCCAGCCGTAGGCCTGCTCCTCTACGGTGTAAGCATCGACGTTGACATCCTCCTCCGCGTAACCGCGGCCGAATCCTGAGTGGTGGAGATTGCAGGGTGACAGTCTCAC
>JAQCMZ010000118.1 GCA_028274825.1 Haloferacaceae archaeon | reverse complement strand
ACACAAGCTAAACAAGCGGATCAGGAGACGGCGATGCGCGTCACGCGTGACGCGCTCGCCGTCGATACACCGATCTGGATGCGTGGAGACAGCGCCTACGATATCCTCGACTGGCACGACCACCTGCTGGCCGCAGGGGTCGTGCCAGTCGCCCCGTACAATCCGCGAAACACTAATGACCCGAAAGACATCAAGTACAGAGTCGAAGACCGTCTCGAAGAACACAGAGAGGAGGTTCAGCTAACTCAATCCATCCTAGACGAGACGGACAATCACCGGACAGGAGTTGAACGAACCAACGATGCGGTCAAGGACTGCGGCCTCGGACACGTCCGCGCCCGAGGCCGCGTCCACGCACGAACACAGGTGTTCCTTGCGCTGTGTCTCCGTCTCGTCGTTGCAATCACCAACTTTGAGCGGGGAGACGACCCTGGCCGCGAGAAACTCAAGCTATGAGATGGTTTCTATGACAGGCTCACCCGACATCAACAGACCGCGCGATGACTGACTCTCACTGTCGTGCACTCGATGTACGACTCGCTACGCCTGTTTCGCGCTGAAACAGCACCCGAGTTGAGATCCGTGTGAAATGGATTCTGTGACATCCTAATCACAGTGATGCGATCGGCGCTACGAGTACCACAACATATCCCGCGACACGAGGCCGCTGAGCCGTATCCAAACCCCTTTTTAAGCCGCCGGCTATACAGAAGATTATGTCAGCGTTGCGCGACGCGCTCCGGGAACTCCCCGAGGCCGTCTTCGCCGATCTTCTGGAGTCGGATGATGCATACGTTCTCGTCATAGATCTCCCGGGAGCGACCGCGGAGACGACGGATGTCGTCGCCGAGGACCGCAGCATCGAGATCGAAGCACGCCGCGAGAAGGCCGCTCCGATGGGGTTTCAGTACGTTCGCGAGGACAGACCCCTGTTCCTGGACGCGGAGCTACCACTCCCGGGCGATGCGGCCGGATCCGAGGCGAACGCGGAGATGGACCGGGGGGTACTGGAGTTGACCATCCCGAAGCAAACTGGTGACGGGACCCACGAAATCCCGATTGACGACACCTAGTGGGTGGTTACGCTGGTAAATCTTCGTGCGTACTGGCGGTTCTCGGTCGTTTTCCGGCAGTTTTCCCCGCTCATCATCGCGTGGTGGCGAGATCGCCGGCGCTTTTTGCTGTTTGGGAGTAGCCGCTCTGTCAGCGAGCAGGTGAGTCGAACCCGCGCAGAGATCCTGCTCGAGATATTGTTACTGCTGGGGCCGACGTTCATCAAACTAGGGCAGCTCCTCTCTACCCGGCCTGATATTCTCCCGCCAGTGTACGTTGAGGTGCTTTCTCGGTTGCAGGATGATGTCCCCCCAGCACCCTGGGAAGACTCACGAGAGGTGCTTGAGGCGGAACTCGGCGATGTCGATGAGGTGTTCGACGGCTTCGACCGCGATCCGATCAGCGGGGCCAGTCTCGGCCAGGTGTACACCGCCGAGTATGACGATCAGCGAGTCGCTGTCAAGGTTCGTCGCCCGGATATCAAAACACTCGTCGAAGCGGACCTCCGGGTCGTTCGGTGGTCGCTTCCGCTAATCAGACGGTTCGTGGGTGGAGGGCGTGCCTTCTCGTTAGATAACCTCGCCGACGAGTTTAGCAAGACGATCCGTGAAGAGATGGACTACGACCGTGAGCGGGAAATGCTCGGGAAAATCAGCGACAACTTTGTCGACAACCCAGAGATAGTGATCCCAGAAGCGATCCCAGAGGCGTGTGGTCCCCGGGTACTCACGATGGAGTATAAATCCGGCATCAAAATCGATGACATCGACACACTGGATGCGAACGGCCACGACCGAACTGATATCGCCGGGACACTCCAACAGATCTATCTCCAGATGATCGTCGTCGATGGGATGTTTCACGCCGACCCACACCCCGGGAATCTTGCCGTCGACGATCAGGGACGTATCATCTTTTATGACTTTGGCATGTCCGGTCGGGTAGATCCGTTCATCCAAGAGAAAATTGTCGACTTCTATATCGCCGTGGCCGGCCAGAACACTGACGCAATTCTCGATACTCTCATTCAGATGGGGACACTCTCTCGGGAAGCGGACCGAGAGGTGATGGGGCAGGTGCTTGAGCTGGCGATTGCGGACGCTCGTGGCCAGGAAATCGAACAGTACCGCGTTGAGCAGATTCTCGAACAGGTAGAATCGACGATCTACGAGTTTCCGCTTCGTCTCCCCCGGAACCTCGCGTTAGTGTTACGAGTGGCGGCGGTCGTAGAAGGCGTTTGTGTAACCTTAGACCCCGAATTTGATTTCATTCGAACTGCAACTGACTATCTCGGTGAGCAGGGATACGGTGAAGAGACGGCTCGCCAGGCCGTCTCCGCGAGCAGCGATCAGGCCCAACGAACCGTTACCTCACTGTTCAAAGTTCCCCCAAAACTGGAGACAGCTCTCGACAGCGCCAACCGTGGCGATCTTGAAGTCCAGGTTGTTCTCGGCGACGATCAGGATGTCATCGACCGACTCGGAAAACGAATCGCCTACTCTCTGCTAGTGGCTGTCGGCGTCCTCTCGTCGTCGATGCTGTATGCGTTTGCCGATGCCCAGAATCTCGCCATCGCCGCGCTCGTGGTGACTGTCCCGATAGCAATCGGATTGTATCGCTCGTTTCGGCGAAAACAGGGGATCCGCGCGAAACCACAGTTCACCCGACAAAATCTCAACGAACGCCGACGTGACTGATAGCCATCGCCGACTCACGGCGAAACCAACACGGACGCCCCCGGATTCAGTCAGTCAAATACGTCTTGGAAATAAAGCGAGCAGAGATCGACTCCTCACGGATGCCGATAGCCA
>JAQCMZ010000116.1 GCA_028274825.1 Haloferacaceae archaeon | reverse complement strand
GGGTCTTCAACTCGTCTTTGAGGTCTCCGTGATCGGGGATTTCACCCGTTTCATCCCATACTTCGCGGGAGTAGTAGTTAGCGACGTTCCAGAGCTTGCTGGCTGACCAGCCGTGCCTGTCAAGCGACTCCTCTACCTGACCGTGGTTGCGGATTTTCGCTTGGTGGGTTCGGTGGACTTCCAGCATTCGGAACGCTCTATAACAGCTCATAGTTGCTTCGTGAGTAAAAGTTCGGGTTGGGAACGGTAGAATATCCAAACGTGCTATCGATAGTAGGGTGTGTCAGAGTTGTCGGATTCATCCCGCGCCTCAAGGCGCGGGTATTCTCCTTGTATTGTATAAATGTCCCTTCTCCTGGTGTTCAGTCTCCAGTCACGGGATTCGACGAGTGACTGTCAGACGCGACTGACTCACAGCGGGAACAAAGCGGATTCCAACGGCTTTACTGATGAACGACACTTCTAGCTAAACTGAAACCAGATGAACCGCCTCGGGGTCACGCCCCGAGACACTCGGCTTGTTCGGCCTGTAGACAGCTACATAGTGCATTTCTGATTTGTCTCTACTACCCGGAATGCGCAAAGCACCTGTGGACTACTACACCCGTGGGTCGCTGACTGACGTCACGCGTGGTGTGTATCCCGGAGTCGATCTTCAATTGTTCGTGTGTTCAATTGCTCCCGGGGAGTCGAGAGTGAAGCCATCACGGAAGTGACTTACTGTCGGCCAGACCAGTGAAAGTCTCACCGAGATCCGGTTTGCAGTCTCGGTGATTTCACCCCGAGACAGCCGTCTCATATCGACTGTCTCCCCTGGCCAGGGCAGTCCCATTTGAACGGTGTGCAGCCATCATCTCAGCATTTATATTCTGCGACCGAGCAGTCAGCATATGACACGACGAAGTTTGCTTTTCTCTCCGGGTGATAGTCCAAAATTGCTGAAAAATGCACTGACGACTGACGCTGATGTGCTCGCTTTCGACCTCGAGGACGCGGTCGCACCGTCACAGAAAGACGATGCTCGAAAAGCGGTATCTGATGTACTGACAGACTTGACCCACAGCCCAGATGCAGAAATATGCGCCCGCTTAACAGCACAGAATCCCAGCGCTGATATCGCTGCGTTGGCGGCCAGTCCCGTCGACGCACTAATGCTTCCGAAAGTCGCCGACGTGGAGACCGTGGAACAGCATGTACAATTGTGTGAAAACCACGATCTGGACGTGGCGATTTTTGCCCTCTTGGAGACTGCAGCCGGCATTCTTCACGCGGAGGCGATTGCCTCACATGAAGCCACGGAGGCTATCTTGTTTGGAGCGGAAGATCTCGCAGCAGATATCGGCACAGCTCACACACAGACAGGCGACCAGGCAACGTATGCCAGACAGCACGTGGTTCTTGCGGCTGCTGCCGCGGAGATTGACGCGCTCGATACGGTGTACACGGAGTTCAATGACCCTGATGGCATGAAGAGTGCCACCAATGAAGCCTGTGACCTGGGATACGACGGAAAGGCTGCGATCCACCCCTCTCAGGTGCCGATCATCAATGCGGCGTTTGCACCTGACCCAGAACAGGTCGAGTGGGCACAGAAGGTGGTTCGCGCGCAGAGTCAGGCAGCTCAAGACGGTTCCGGCGTTTCCGTGGTAGATGGCGAAATGATCGACCCGCCGATTGTCAGACGTGCCGAGCGTATTCTCTCGCGGGCTGATGCGGCTGAACCATCAGAGTGACCACCATCGGGAGGCTGAGACGGTCTCGAACACCCTCGGAGCGTGATGTATGAGCGTGTCGGCGGTTAGAGCAATCTGACCGAGTGCGTCTCTCTCGTCTGGCCGGGGACGATTTCACTCGCTGTCAGCGTCGCGGGCTCATCGTGTCACTATCGTGTTACAGATACGGGTTCTGTGAACCCATCAAAGGAATACAAATACCTAATATATATCCGACACTGTTATGAGAGTTGCAGCCGATTTTTTAACTCATGTCAAAGGATGCGAACCCGTTCGAAAGTCTGCAAGAGCAGATTGACGACGCGTCCGCTTATGTCGGCATCGGGGACGATGTAATTGAGCGGCTCAAACGACCTGAACGGGTGTTGGAAACGACCCTCACGGTGGAGATGGATAACGGAGGGTTGGAAACATTCCAGGCGTTTCGCGCACAGTTCAACGGCGACCGCGGCCCGTACAAAGGCGGGATTCGCTACCATCCGGGAGTCAACCGCGATGAAGTGAAGGCGCTGTCAGGGTGGATGGTGTACAAGTGCGCGCTGGTGGATGTTCCGTTCGGTGGCGGAAAAGGCGGGATCGAGGTCGACCCTGCCGCGCACAGTGCGAGCGAAATGGAGCGGTTATCACGGGCATTCGCAGCTGAACTCCGTCCGATAATCGGGGTGGACCGCGATATCCCTGCGCCGGATGTCAACACCGGTCAACAGGAGATGAACTGGATCAAAGACACGTACGAGACGCTGGAGCGAACCACAGAGCCGGGAGTCATTACGGGGAAAGCTCCCGACTCCGGTGGATCGGAAGGTCGCGTCCGAGCGACAGGCCGGTCGGTGATGTTTTCCACAAGAGAGGCTCTGAACTGGCTCGGCCGCGATCTTGCGGGCGCGACGGTCGCTGTTCAAGGATACGGAAATGCCGGGTCTGTGGCGGCTCAGGCTCTTGATCAGGAGGGTGCGACGGTCGTCTCGGTTTCTGACTCGTCGGGCGCCATCTACAATCCTGAGGGACTGGATACCTTCGCCGCCAAACACCACAAAACTGAGACGGGGTCAGTTCAAGAATTCGCTGGCGCCACAGAAGTAATCAGCAACGAGGATCTCCTCACCCTCGATGTGGACGTACTGATTCCAGCAGCGCTCGAAAACGCGATTGATGCGTCACTGGCAGCAGATATCCGAGCTGATATGATTGTCGAGGCAGCTAACGGGCCACTCACGCCGGGAGCCGATGAAGTCCTCACCGACGAAGATGTATACGTCGTGCCGGATATCCTCGCGAACGCCGGTGGCGTGACTGTGTCGTATTTCGAGTGGGTGCAGAATCGCAACCGGTTCTACTGGCCCGAAGAGCGAGTGAATAACGAACTAGAGACAGTCATTACCGATGGCTTCGATGATCTCGTGGCAGCCTTCGACGAACAAGACCTGCCCAACCTCCGGACAGCGGCATACGTCGTCGCGCTCCGTCGGGTTGCCAGTGCGTATGCACAATCGGGCAATTGGCCGTGAGTTTATAGCCGAGAGACGGAGCCGCATCGACTCCGGGCTGTCTGTGTGCGTGTCGCCTGCGGAAGTGTTGACAGAGTGACATTTCCCCGCGACTAAAGACGCGGGCCTCCCACCCGGTGTTGGCCGGGGAGGTTGATCCTGAAAGGTGGGAGTTTCAGGGTTGCTGGACAGTCGACCAGTGGCTCTGCCGGGAAGCCGTTACTCGTCGCCTGCAAAGGGCTTGGAGTTACCTGCTTATCTACCGACTGTCGGCGTGGCCGGCTTCGCTGTTGAGTTCGGCTGGAGGCCGTGGCAAACACCGAGTCAACTGCCAGTTGTCCACGCACGAGATTGTGTACGGCATATCATGTCAAGAATTGTCGGATTCATCTGGTGGCTCAAGCCACCAGTATTCTCCGTGAATCTGTATAAACGCCTGGATGCTGCTTACTGACCGACCCAGTATTGAACAGAGCGCGACCGATAGCTGCGACAGTCGAACACGAGAGAGTCAGTAACTGACAATCTCCTCTACGAGATAAACCGGAATCGGCATCTGTTCTTCTTCGACGAATCGAGCTATCTCTTCACCGTCCCGTTCGACAACAACTGTCGGTATCAGTTCAATCTCGTATTCGTTGACGGCTGGTCCTGTCTTTGACCCGTCTTCGTTCTTTTCGACGGGGTACTGGCTGATTCGATCTGAAGAGACAGAAGCCGCTCGCAGTGCTGCCGCAAAATCCGGTAGTTGACCTCGACAGTCGGGACACCAGTCGCCAGCCCAAACAGAGAATTTTAACCCATCTTCAGAGAGTACCTCGATGGTCTCTTGATGCGCTGCAAAGTCCCAGGCTGGGTTCGGCTGCATTGTTTCTAACTGCATGTCTCGGATTGTCAGCCACTCGGCATAACAGTTGTCGAAAACACTGCCGTGTTGAATAGATGCTGAGTCACGGTTAGAGTGGTTCACAGAGCGGTTCTATGTTCGAGATGGCGAAGATGAGGACAATTTCACGGAACTGTCGATACCAGCCGAGCGCTCGCACGGCATCGCCGAGCGAGCGCTTCGGTGTCGAATACGAAGTCTCGGCCATCCAGCGCTGAGAGTAGCCGTTGGCCCGGATGAGTGCGTTATGCCCGAGCGTCAACGGCCTCGATCCACGCTGCAAATAACTGGTTCGACGCCAAGTGCGTAGAACTCGTATTTCGTGAGCCAGTTGTGGAACGCTTTATCGGCAGCTACCGAGAGCAGGTCGTCCGCTAGAACGCGGACGACCTGCGGCCCGGTCTTGGTATCGTGTTTCCACCGGGCCGAGATATGGACGTCAAGAACGGCAAGAGACTCTCTATCGGTTAGTGTCGTGACTTTCAGCGTCTGCACGGTACTGCCTGATCGCTGGCGGTAGTACGATGAGGCTGAGCGGCGGTCGAAGAACGTGCCGTCGAGTGCTGCGTGGCCTGACTGCGGGTGCTGCTGCGCTGAAACGCGCAGCAACGCCCGCCACACCCACATTTCCAGCCGATCGAACGACTTGTAGATCGTGCTGTAGTCCGGGAGGTCGTCCTGATCTAAGCCGAGTGCGTCACAAATCTCGGCCATGTACTTCAGCCGATTCGGCGTTTCACGGTAGCTGTGATCTTCTTTGAGCCGAAAACAGTGCAGGACGACGTGGATTCAGCGGGCGAATCCGCCGCTGGCGGGCTCGCCCGCGTGCTTCCCCAACGCTTGTTTGGCTAGGTGCCGACACTGCTCAACGAAGTCGAGAAGATCGACTTTCATACTCAGAATCGATTTCCTCGGCTTCGTCCTTCTACTCCCTGATATCAGCCGATTAGATCGCTATTCAACACGGCAGAAAACACTGAAATGGTATTTGTCGTGGGGTCTGTCAGTATGTTCATGAGTGTGCTATTGAGCATGCCGAACTGGATGTCGGGTTGACATCCTCCTCGGCGTGAACGCGGAGGAATCCTGAGCGGTGGAGATGTCAGGTCTGACAGTTCCACCGGGAATCCAGACAGTATGAATCTGAAGGGGTACACAGGGTCTGAGCGGGTGGGACTGCTGGGAGTGGCAAGCCCCCGGGACTCCTCTTCTCGACCGCGTCTGGCGTCCAAGCATTGGTTACGCTGCAGAGACGTCGGCAGGCGTCAGCACACTCGGAGTTACTTGTGTCGGACGTGCAGCAGTCGACTCCGCACTGACTCTGTGAGAATCAGCCGGTTATCGACTGGGTTCGATTAGTGCGTGGTTGCTTGGGGCGAGTAGACCGCCATCGCGGGACGGGTGACAATCGCTCTCTTGTCACCCGATTCCTGTCATTTCGTATGGCGACCGTCGGATTACAACCACGGTTCGAAATCTCAGACTCTGTAATGAGAGTGGATTCTCTCTCGGGGTGACGGTGCGTATCCACGGCCTGAAGGCCGTGGTACTGCACCTCCCTAAGGTATAATCTGTCTAACTGACACCCACCCCGGCACCGATAGCAGATCCTCTCAGTGAATCCCCGTCCCAGATGTGACACAGCCAGCACAGAGAGGCTCGTCCAGGTACCAGTCGGAGGCAATTCGACCGTCGACATTCGGGACGGAACACACAATCTGGCAGTCCAGAGTCAATTACTGTGGGTTCGCAGAGACACGCTGGTCGCACAACCATTGTTAACAGCTGGCCTGTCTCAAACAACACACGGCCGATTCCAGACCACTCCCGCTGAATTTAGCAACTCACGGGTCGACGGGCCTGGGTGCAGTCTGTGTCCAGTATTTGTTTAAACCTGAGGCACTAATAGTATGCAAATGGACAGTAGCGTTCTCGATGCCATCGGATCGCCGCTCGTTCAACTCAGTTCCCCCGAAGGGTCAACGCTTGCCGCGAAAATCGAGTCACATAATCCCGGGGGCTCGGCAAAAGATCGGCCAGCGCTGTACATGGTCGAAGCCGCAGAGGATCGTGGCGAACTCTCACCGGGAGACGGGATTGTCGAACCAACGTCCGGGAACACAGGAATCGGGTTGGCAATGGTCGGTGCTGCCAAGGGGTATGATGTCACGCTCGTCATGCCAGAGTCAAAATCCCCCGAACGCCGGCAAATCATGCGCGCGTACGGCGCCACTTTGGAGCTTGTCGAGGGGGGAATCTCGACGGCTCGCGAGCGTGCCGATTATCTCGAGGCGACAGAGGGGATGGTTCAGTTGGGCCAGTTCCATAACCCGGCGAATCCCCAGGCACATTCTGACACTTCAGCCGAGGAGATTCTAGATCAGATTGACGGCCGCACGGTCGATGCGCTGGTCGCCGGTGTCGGGACTGGCGGGACTCTCACCGGGATCGCCCGCAGGCTGCGTAAGGAGTTCCCAGAGATGTCGGTTCATGCCGTGGAGCCGTCGAAAAGCGCTGTCCTCTCGGGTGAAGAGCCCGTCGGAGACGACTTCCAAGGTATGGGTCCAGGATTCATTCCGGAGAATCTCGATGTCGATTTGATCGACAAGGTTCACACGGTGGGTATTGACGAAGCCGAAGCAGAGTGTCGCCGTCTCTCACAAACGGAGGGAATTCTCGCGGGCCAGTCCAGCGGGGCGTCAAACCTGATCGCGAGACAGGTCGCCGCCGCACTCGCTGACACCCGACTCAACTGCCCTCCTGCCGGTGTTTCAGCCCAGCCAGAATCTGCCAGCGTGGACTCGACAGACGCAGTCGCTGACGGCGGCGCAGATTACGATGATTGCCCGCTAGTCATCACCGTCTTCTGGGATAGTGGAGAACGATACATGTCGACTGGCATGTTCGACTGACTCGTGCCTTCGGTGACGTCTGTTCAGTGACGAATCTGAAGTCAAACTGCGCGTACGGCGATACTTTTCTGAGGTCAGCTGAACTCTTCTTCACTCACTCTCACGACGACCGTCTCAGCCACGTCACGGAGGTCATAGGGTGGGATATCCGGTCCCTGGCGCGCGACAAACATCGGCTCGAGGAGAGTCGAGTCGTCAAGTCCGTATATCTTGAGACGCTGGTCTGATTCCTCTGGGGGCACTTCACCGTCGCGAATGGCCGTGGCCAGATCATGGGAGAGCCACTCGTCGGTGGAGATAGACGGGTCATGAACCAGTGTCTCGGCGACGAACCGCCGGAGATACCAGGTGAGATCATTACACAGCGAGACAGCCGCGCCCAAACTCACCGTCTCGACGGCAATACTGTTGGCGAACGGCTCCGTGATATCGTACGTCGATAGTGCCTCACGAGAAGTCTCTCGCGACAGGAGTTCGTACCCGAGATTCACATCGGAATCGCCGACGAAACACACCCGGGGCATATCGAAACTCTCTCACTGCGGTCTCAAATGGATTGTGGTCCCCCCGTGAGTCGGAACAGAACCCACCAATATTCTCAGTATGAACTTTTCTCGAGGCCACGTCTGGAGGCTGCCCGCGTCGCTGACGCGGTGTGCGGTCTCCTCCTCTCGATGAGGGCTGACCGGAAAATGCAGTCTCCACAGACAGTGATTCGGCTAGTCCCTGCCGTCCCCATCGTGTGATCACACACAATCGACCCGGATGAGCCTCTTCGTCTCAGCTACTCAGCCGACTGTGCTCAACACATCATATCAGTGGTTTGCAATGCGACCGACGCGTATCTGCGAATCCACGCTAATCAGAGTTGAAAGGCTAGGTGGCGCGTTTCGTCTCAAATGCCGACGATCAAATTGCCACCAACTGGTAAAGAGTGCGTGAGACGGTGTCGAGTTCTCGGGGTCACGTGAGGTGAGACGCATCCAGAATCATCACGGGAGAGCATGATCGAACCACATTGCAAAAAGAGGGCGTGGAGATCAACTCCTCACGGACGCTACCAGACTCCTGAGAAGTTCACGCTCTCCAGAGCGTCTCTTATCTCCTATGCTCTCAACCCACGTGACTCCCAGACAGTCGCCTTGGACTGCTTGCACTCGGGGGATGTTCGAGCGATAGTAATCCAGTATTAGCGACACTGACTGACGGGTGCGATGATCTCTATTTGCCCCCTTTCACTGAGAGTATGAGTGTTTTTTCAGTCTGTATCAATGGTCTGGCCGAACCACCCCGTCAGAACGTGGCTATCTCGCCTTCGATGACCTTTCGCGTCACACTGGTAACGTCTGCTAACTCTCGGTCGACAATCTCCCGGATCTCGTCTTCGACATCACTCATCTGGGTATTCTCATCCGTGACGGCTTCTATATCGGCGATGTGTGGCTGGTCGATCGGCCGGCCGATTTGTGAGAGAACACGCACCTGGAGGTCACGGATCCCGGACACCTCACTCACGACGCTTTCAGCAATCTCAGTTGAGAGGATATTGTAGATCTTCCCGATATGATTTACCGGATTCTTCCCGGATGTCGCTTCCATGCTCATCGGGCGGTTCGGTGTGATGAGGCCGTTCGCCCGGTTTCCCCGCCCGACTGATCCGTCATCACCCTGTTCGGCCGACGTTCCGGTGGTGGTGAGATAAATAGAGCCTTCGTCGTAATCGTCGGCCGTGTTGACCTCGACGTTGACCTCACGGTCTGTTCGCTCGCGAGCGACCGTAGTGACGAACTGCTTGACGGCTCTGACTGATGACCGGTACTCCTCGAAGTCTGCCAGGTACTTGTCGATCATCGCCGCTGCGACCGTGATATCGATCCGGTCGTGTTCTCGTTTCCCCATGATCTTCACGTCCGGCCCGAGTTGGGGATTGTCCGCGGCGAAAGTCGTATTCAACTCGGATTCTGCATCTTTGACGATCCGCTCGGTCTCGGTGAGCGGAGCATGACCAACACCGAAAGATGTGTCATTAGCCATCGGGACGGTCGCGCCGTCTTCAGAAAACACCTCCTGAAGATCTCCGGACCCTTCGCCGAGACGCGTCTCGACAACAACATCAGTCCCCCACTCTAACTCGGGGACCTCTGTAGCGAGATAATCTCGAGCAGCCCGGAGTGCTGTCGCGTCTACTGGGAATGTGTGACCGTCGTACTGTTTCGTGGCTCGGCCGACCACGAGGAGGTATATCGGTTCGATTACTTCTCCGCTCCTGAACGCGGGAGATGCCCGTCCAGCCACGAGTTGTGTCTCGTCGGTGTTGTAGTGCAGGACCTTGCCGACACGGTCTAAATACAGACTCGATAACGCCCGAGAGACTGACTCGGCGATTCCGTCACAGATCGAATCCGGATGTCCGACTCCTTTCCGCTCAACAATCTCGACTGATTGATCCTCGACCGGGACTCGGTCAAGCCGGCTCACCTGGATATTTCGACTCATTACTCCGGATTCAGCACGGGTTGTGCTATAACTTGCGGAACTCTTTGGCTGCCGGAAAATGCACGCGGGTTATGGATGAGCAGGCGCAAAACCTCGCCCTTTATGACGGGGATACGCGCCGTCGCTGGATGACACATTTCTCCGATAACTACACGGCTGGATATTCCACCGTTCTCAACTATAACGTTTAGGTACGACGCACCTATAACCTGTTATAGAGCGTTCCAAATGCTGAAAGTTCACCGAACACACCAAGCGAAAATCCGCAACCACGGTCAAGTAGAGGACTCGTTTGACCGACACGGGTGGAGTGCCAGCAAGCTCTGGAACGTCGCCAACTACCACTCCCGCAAAGTGTGGGATGAACCGGGCGAAATCCCTGACCACGGAGACCTCACAGACGAGTTGAAGACCCACAACAAGTACAACGGACTGCACAGTCAGTCCAGTTCGTTCGAAAATCCCTGATTTTCGTGATGCCAACAATCTCCGATTGTTGAGCACAGCGGGTTCTGGAGGAACTCGCTGAAGCCTTCAACTCGTGGGACGGCTCCGACGACGACCGGGACAATCCGCCCGGCTACCGCAAAGAAAACTACTACGACTCAGAAGGCCGTCTCGTCCACGAAGAACAACCCGCGTAGCACGGTGACGTGGAAGCAGAACGGCATCCGACACGACTCACAGAACAATCGAGTTCGCCTCTCAAAAGGTCGAAATCACAAGGAATACGCCCGAGCAAGAGAGTACATTCTCGTCGAGTACGAAACCGCTCCCGGCGTCTCCGTTGAGAACCTGCAACAGGTTCGCGCCGTCTCCGACCAAGCGAAGGGACGATGGGAACTGCATCTCGTCCAGGGTGTCATAGAACGATTCACACACCTCAGGAGCTTCCAGAACCCCGGCGTCTGAGAGAGAAAACATGGTGCCGCCATTCAAAAGCAGCAATAGCAGTCCCCTCGACCGATGTCAGAAACCCATGCCAACCGTTCTATGACACCCTTTCTCGTCTGCAAGGACGAAATCGAGACGCCCACCGCACCCGGCAACGAAACAGCAGGCATTGACCTCGGAATCTGTAACTTCGCCACCGTTGCGTACAGCACCGAAGACGCCGACTTGTATCCCGGCAATCGCCTGAAACAAGACGGGTACTACTTCCCAAAAGAGATTGCCGAGTGTGACGAGTCGGCGGGCGAACGAACAACTCGTCTCCACGCGAAGTGGTCGGAGCGTCGCACCCACTTCTTCCACTCCTTGGCGAAACACATCGTTCAACGCTGTGTTGAAAAAGAAGTGGGTCGTATCAACGTCGGTGACTTGGAGGGCGTCCGCGAGGACGAAAACGGTGAGTCGAAGAAGTGGGGCAAGCACGGCAATCTCGACTTGCACGGGTGGGCGTTCGACCGCTTCACCAGCATCCTCGAATACAAAGCGAAAGTTGAGGGCATCGAAGTCGTTGAAGTGTCCGAGCGCGAGACGAGCAAGACGTGTTGCGTGTGTGGTAGCGAAGACGAGAGTCAGCGTATTGAACGTGGCCTGTACGTGTGTGAGGAGTGTGATGCGGCGTTCAACGCTGATGTGACTGGGGCGGAGAACGTCAGTTTCGACATAAACGAAGAAAGTAACTCCGAGTCTGCACCTGATTCGGGTGGAGATAGGAGTCCCGGCTGGGTGGCACAGCCCGGAGTCTCCCTGTATGACTTGTCCTGCGGATTCCAACCGCAGGCACAAGTGGGAGACTGCAAACCGTAATATCCCAACGGCGGTCGGGAATCCTCGCCGGTGGGCGGGGAGGATGTCAATGACCCTGGCTACCTGGACTCAACTCGGCGGGTGAGATGCTCTCTGAGTACACGTCTGATCGTGATTGTGATTACTACGAGTTTCCACCACCATTCTGAATCTTCTTGATAGGAAGAGCCGCTTGTAGCCTGCTTTCGACACCGTCTATGGATCTGTTCGAAGTAGTCACTGCGAGTGGACAGTGATCAGAACCCAGGCGCCTATGGGTGATAGATTTCTCTACTCTTGAACGTGTGAGTGGGATTTCGTCACTTCCCGATTGACCGCCTCTCGCGGCCGTAGTGAATGAGAGACGCTCTGGAGAGTCTGAATTTTGATGGAGGCTGGTGGCAACCGTGAGGAGTCGATTTTTGCTCTCGTCATCTTCAAAACGCACCTGACGTACTACGAAGTAGGGTTTAACACTGTTACCGCTGTAAGTCGTCGCGGGCCGGTCGCGGCCGAATCGCCGGACGGCTCGCGCCCGCGAAAATTGGCAGATGTGATTGAAGTCTCAAATCTTATATACACCCGATAACAACCTTCCAATGCTTAAACGCACCCCATGAACGACTGGATCGCAATCGGCGCACTGGCGACAATCGGGCTCATAATCCCCTTAGGTATGATGACCGTCTCTGCACTGTTACGACCGAGCGTCCCTGAGAAAGGCAAAAGTGCAATCTACGAGTCTGGCGAAGTCCCGACAGGGACCGCCAGACTCCGGTTTAATATTCAATACTACATGGTTGCATTACTGTTCGTAGTATTCGACGTGGAGACTGTTATGCTGTTACCCTGGGTAGTTATCTATCGCCCGGCGCTAGCACAGGGGGTTCCGATGGCCAAGCTCTTGGCCCCGATGTTGGCGTTTATCGGCATCCTCGCGATTGGACTCGTGTGGGCGTGGCGGAATGATGCGGTCGAGTGGTCGGAGAGTTCGCGAGCCTTGAGACGGAAAACCCGGCGGCGAACAACCGATCAGAGTGATTCATATGAGTAGTCACCCGGAACCATTCATTACCGACGAAAGCGAGGTGGAAAGCGACACCCGTGAGGCGCGGCTGGGTGGGCAAGATGACCGATTCAATTCGCGACTGCGCGAAGCGCTCGGCTCGTCTCCATTCATCCTCACAAAGTTCGACAAATTCATGAACTGGGTGCGGGGGTCGTCGATGTTCATGCTGCAGTTCGGGATTGCTTGCTGCAGTATCGAAATGATGCACACGTACGCGGTGAAACACGATCTTGACCGCTTCGGTGCCGGCGTTCCGCGCGCGTCTCCTCGACAGGCGGACGTGATCATTATCCCGGGGACAATCGTCTCCAAATTCGCCCCACGGATGAAGCGTGTGTACGACCAGATGCCCGAGCCCAAGTTCGTCGTCGGCATGGGTTCGTGTACCATCTCTGGGGGGCCGTTCCAGGAGGGGTACAACGTCATCAAAGGCGCCGAGGAGGTCATCCCTGTGGATATTCACGTCCCAGGCTGTCCCCCGCGTCCAGAGGCGCTGGTGTACGGGGTCGCCAAACTCCAGGAGCGGATTGCGAACGGAGAGTCGTCGCCCGTCACCGTCAAACCGTACGAACTCGAACAGTTCGGCGATCTCGATCAAGATGAGTTAGTCACACACTTAGCTGACCAGATCAACGAAGACGATCTCGTCATGCGATACAATTTCGCTGATTCACCATGAGCCTGGAAGATCCGCGTCCGGACCCAGACGGACTCGTCGAACCCAGCCCCGGTGAAGCGCTGGATCTGATCAGCGACCACGTCACTGCACACGAAGACCACCTCAACGCGCCAGGTGTCGTGATCGATCCGACACAGGTTCAGGAAGTGCTCTCGACTCTCCGGCAAGAGGCGGGATTCGATCATCTCTCCTGTGTCACCGCTCAAGAGTATCCTGACCGGTACGAGTCGGTGTATCACCTCCGAAAGTTCGACGACCCCACCCAGGAACTCAGTGTCGTCGTTCCCTCGGCGAAGGAACAACCGCGTTCGGAGTCGGCTGAACCAGTGTTTCGGACGGCTGACTGGCACGAACGTGAGGCGTACGATCTTCTCGGGATCGAGTACGATGACCACCCGGATCTCCGACGGATTCTCCTCCCGGAAACCTGGCAAGGGCATCCGCTCTCGGACGCGTACGACGACGACCAGCCACAGGTGGTGACGCTGCGGGAACACGCCAACCCACTGCAGAATGACCATGCGAGTGAGGAGTCAGATACGATGTTCGTGAATATCGGCCCTCACCACCCTGCCACTCACGGTGTGTTACATCTGAAGACCACTCTCGACGGGGAACAGGTGGCCGATGTCGAGTCGGATATCGGGTATCTACACCGGTGTGAAGAGCAGGTGTGTCAAACGAAGACGTACCGACATCAGATTATGCCATACCCCGACCGGTGGGACTACATCTCGGCTGGTCTGCTGAACGAGTGGGCATACGCGCGGGCAGCCGAAGATCTCGCAGAGATTGATGTGCCAGAATACGCGCAGGTCATCCGCACACTCGGCGCAGAACTGTGCCGGATCGCTGCCCACATGCTGGCGCTTGGCACCTTCGCACTGGACGTGAACGGCGACTTCACTGCCGTGTTCATGTACGCCGTCCGAGAGCGTGAGCGAGTCCAGAAGATTCTCGAAGACCTGACTGGACAGCGGCTAATGTTCAATTACTTCCGACTCGGCGGGGTCGTATGGGACATCCCCGAACCGCGGGGAGAATTCTTCGAGTCAGTGCGTGACTACGTCGACGAACTCCCAGGGGCTCTCGAGGAGTTCCACGATTTGGTCAGTTCCAACGAGATTCTCCAGCTCCGGACAATCGACACGGGCGTGTTACCCCTGGAGGTGGCGAAAAGCTATGGCGCGACGGGGCCCGTGGCGCGGGGGTCGGGAATCGATTACGACCTCCGACGTGACGATCCGTACGGCTACTACGATGAGTTCGAGTGGGACGTGATCACCGAGGACGGTTGTGACAATTACTCCCGTGTGCTGGTTCGGATGCAGGAAGTCGAACAGTCTGCCCGAATTATCGAACAGTGTGTCGACCTGTTGGAAGACTGGCCGGAAGACGAGCGGACGATCCAGTCGAACGTTCCCCGGACACTCCGCCCAGACGACGACAAAGAGATCTACCGGACGGTCGAGGGTGCGAAAGGCGAGTTGGGTGTGTATATGCGATCAGACGGGACCGACAAACCTGCCCGATTCAAGATTCGATCACCGTGTTTCTCGAATCTGCAGACGCTGCCAGAGATGGCCAACGGCGAGTATATCCCTGATATGATTGCGGCGCTGGGCAGTCTGGACATCGTGCTCGGGGAGGTCGACCGTTGATGCTTGCGGCCGGCTTCCAGGCGCAAATGCCGGCGCCAGCACAACTGTTTCCCGAGCAGATCGCTGATCTACTGGGTCTCCCCGGCGTCTGGGGGGAAGCAATCGCGGCGCTTCTGGCGGCGTTCGTCGTCGGAAACATCATGCTGGCGTTCACCGGTATCGCAGGCCCGTGGGCGAAGCGAAAAATCACCGCCGCATTCACCGATCGGATCGCTGTCAACCGGATCGGCCCGTTCGGCCTGTTGATCATCGTCGCTGATGCGGTTCGACTTCTCTCGAAAGAGTTGATCGTCCCGAAAGGCGCCAGCCGACCAGCGTGGGATCTCGCGCCAATTATCCTTCCTGCATCTGCGTTACTGGGGTTTGCGGTGATCCCTATGGGGTCACTGCTGGGCATCAACATCCAACTTGCCGACCCCGAGGTCGGACTGGTGCTGGTGTTCGCGTTCGCATCAGTCGCGTCGGTGTCTCTGGTGATGGCCGGCTACGCGTCGAATAACAAGTACTCGCTGCTTGGCGGACTTCGAGCGGTCGCACAGAATATCGCTTACGAAATCCCGCTGATCCTGGTCGCGATGTCAGTCGTGATCTTTACCGGCTCGTTCCGAATGAGCGAGATTGTGGCCGCCCAGGCTGCGCCGCTCGTGACCGTCGCTGGCGTCACGATCCCGTCGTGGTACGCGCTCGTCAACCCGTTCGCATTCGTCCTGTTCGTGGTGGCGAATTTGGCAGAGGTTGGCCGCAACCCCTTCGATATCCCCGAAGCCCCGACCGAGATCGTCGCTGGCTACCAGACGGAGTATTCGTCGGTGTACTTCGTCCTGTTTTATCTCGGGGAGTTCCTCCACGTCTTCCTGGGTGGGGCTGTGATCGCGACAATCTTCCTCGGGGGGCCCGCGGGTCCGGTGTTGCCCGGATTTGTGTGGTTTGTGATCAAGATCTGGGCGTTCTTCCTGTTCACCCAGTGGTGCCGCTCGGCGATTCCTCGGGTGCGCATCGACCAGCTGATCGAAATCGGGTGGAAAGGGATGCTCGTATTGGCGTTTGCAAACTTTCTCCTCACGGCTGCGCTCGTGGGGGTGATCATGATATGATCGGACTACTCAAATCCATGGCGACGACGATGAAGCACGCATTGAACGGGCAGACATTCACGGTAGAATACCCCGATGTCGCACCTGAAGTAAGCCCCCGCTTCCGTGGGGTCCACAAATTCAGCCAGGAGCGGTGTATCTGGTGTCGCCAGTGTGAGACCGTCTGCCCGAACGACACGATTCAGATCGTTCAAGACGACAAACGTAACGGCGAACAGTACAACCTCCATCTCGGCCAGTGTATCTACTGCCGACTGTGTGAGGAGGTTTGCCCGGTCGATGCAATCATCATGACGCAAAACTTCGAGTTCACTGCCGACACGAAAGACGAATTCGTCTACAACAAAGAGCAACTGAAAAACGTCCCCTGGTACAAGGGAATCGACCCGCTTGAGGCCCGTGAACCGGATCGTGGCGCTTGGGTCGGTGAAGGTGACGGCGAACTCGACTATCAGTAGCCCTTGCCACGAGATTCAGGACGTGCTGATCAAAACTAGCCTCCCCTGCTCTGATTGGCACCCTCTCACGGCTGAAACTGTGAGCTTTCGCCCCGTATTTCTGTAACTCGACTCAGGTTCGACTCGGCCTGATCGGATTTTCTCAACCACAACCCGGTCGCAGTTGGTGTGACCCAACCAGAGTCGGCTTGAGTTGACTCGACGCGACTCGATCCGACCGGATTCACTCGACATGAGAGCCCGATCAGACTCGACCGGACCCGACTGGACCGGCTTCGACTCAACCCGACCCGATTCGTCTCACCTCGCTTCGCTCATCCAGTCTGATCCGGATCTGAACACCTCTCGTGAGCGACTCACGCACAGTAAACTGCTCTGTGGAGAACACTCAAAGAGCGATTCACAGAAGAATAAGCGGAAGTCAACGGTTTCAGTTGTGTGTGGCTGATACCCTCTGAGAATCCAGTGTTGATCCACAACTGCTGGGACCGACACGAAGACCTAGCCGTATACAGATCGAAAAAGAAGCGACTGACGTTCAGAAAGCTTCAAAAGGAAGTCAAAGAGATTCACTCCATGGTTATTGAGACGGTCGCGTTCACGCTATTTGCCCTGGCGACACTAGGGTGCAGTTTGGGTGTGGTGCTCAGCAGTGACGTGTTTACCGCGTCACTACTGCTGGGGGCTGCCCTGGTGAGCGTCGCGATCCACTACGTCATGTTACAGGCGGAGTTCCTGGCAGCGATTCAGATTCTCGTGTATATCGGGGGGGTTTTGATCCTCATTACGTTTGCCGTCATGCTCACCCGGACTGACAGCCGACAGGAGGTACAAAGTACATGAGTGACGATGACGGTGACTCGCCGGGGCAGTTGGCCCCGGGACTGGCAGCAATCGCCCTGTTTGTCGTGATGGTGGCAGCGTTCCGTGGGGCGGATTTTGCCGCTGCTGCCGGTGAGGCGGCGGGCTTTGAGGCAGGTCAGAGTGTGGTCGCCAGTATCGGGTTCGCGTTGTTCAATCTCGAACTCGGTGGAATCCCCGCTGAGGGGTTTCTCGCCGGATTCCTCATTATCGCGTTAACACTGGATGTGGCTATCGATGCAGCCCTTTTCCTGGCGAAACGCGAGAAAGGCGGCTCGGTGGTCGCAGCCGTCGGTGGTGCTTTTGGGGATGACTCCCGCGAGAGGCGTGATGTCGGAGGAGATCGATAGTGGTCCCGCCGAAATGGTACTTGTATCTATCTGCAGCGGTGTTCTGTATTGGACTGTTCGGCGTCCTCACAAAACGTGAGGCTCTGTACTTTCTGATGAGTGTCGAGTTGATGCTCAACGCGGCGAATATCAATTTCGTGGCGTTTTCGTTCTTCTACGGCAACGTCACCGGGCAGACGTTCGCTTTGTTCGTCATCGCGCTGGCAGCCGCCGAGGTGGCCGTCGGAATCGGGGTTATCCTGGTTATGTACCGGAATTTCGCTGACACCGACGTGGCTGTCCCGACGACCATGAGGTGGTAACATGATTGATGCATTCACATACGTACCGGCAATCGTTCTCCTTCCGTTCGTATCGTTTTTGATCGCGTTGGCAGCCCGTGACGCACTTCCGAAAGGCGGAGCAGTACCGGGGATCACAGCAGCAGTTGGTTCGCTCTTGCTGTCAGTCTGGGTTGCAATCTCGCTGGCAGCGATGCCGTCAGGCGAGCGGATTCATCTGAGCGACTCCCTGACATGGGCTGCCGGCGAGCAGTTCACGCTCACGTTCGGCTACCTTATCGACCCGCTATCGGCGTTGCTGCTGGTGATCGTGACTCTCGTAGCGCTGCTGGTTCACGTGTTCTCACTGGGATATATGAACGCAGAAGGTGAGACAGGACTTCCCCGATACTACGCCGGGCTCGGACTGTTCACAGCCTCCATGCTGGGGTTCGTGGTGGCTGACAACCTCCTGATGGCGTTCATGTTTTTCGAACTCGTCGGGCTGTGTTCGTATCTCCTGATCGGCTTCAACTTCCGAGAACCAGGCCCTCCCTCGGCCGCGAAGAAGGCATTTCTCGTCACCCGATTCGGGGATTACTTTTTTCTGATCGGGGTGGTTGCAGTGTTCACCACCTTCGGGACCGCTGCCTTCGCGGGAGAAGGGTCGTTCCCTCTGCTCGCGGAACAGGCCCTCGCGGGTGATCTCACGGTCGACACATTTGGATTGACGACCGAGACGTGGTTCAGTGTTGTCGGACTACTCGTGCTCGGCGGCGTCGTTGGCAAATCCGCGCAGTTCCCGCTGCACACCTGGCTGCCCGACGCGATGGAAGGCCCTACACCCGTGTCGGCGCTGATCCACGCGGCGACGATGGTCGCAGCAGGGGTGTATCTCGTGGCACGAATGTTCGGCTTCTACGTGCAGACTCCGACCACACTGGCGATTATCGCGTTCGTTGGTGGGTTCACCGCGCTGTTTGCCGCCTCGATGGGGCTCGTCAAAGACGAACTCAAACAGGTGCTGGCGTATTCGACTATTTCTCAGTACGGCTATATGATGCTCGCGCTCGGAGCCGGGTCGTATGTCGCTGCGACGTTCCATCTGATGACTCATGCGTTTTTCAAGGCACTTCTGTTCTTGGGGGCGGGGGCGGTGATTATCGCCATGCACCACAACGAAGACATGTGGGATATGGGCGGATTAAAACGAAAAATGCCTGTGACGTACGCCACCTTCCTCGCGGGGTCGCTGGCGTTGGCGGGAATCGTCCCGTTTTCGGGGTTCTGGTCGAAAGATGAGGTGCTGTTCGAGGCATTCACCGTCGGACTCGACGAACCAATACTACTGGGGGCGTACGCGATGGGACTGCTCGCAGTTCCCGTAACGGCCTTCTACAGCTTCCGGATGGTGTTTCTCACCTTCCACGGCGAGCCCCGGACCGAGGTGGCTGCAGATCCAGAGCCGGTTGGCTGGAGTATGAAGGCTCCGTTGATGGTCCTGGGGTCGCTGGCCGTCGTTTCTGGATTCGTCAATATGGTTCCTGTGAAGGAAGTCTTCCACGTCCCGGTAGATTATCTCACCTCGTGGCTCGATTCGGGCCCTGCACAGTTGAGCTACTCTACGTACAGCGAACTTAATCCGTACGGACACGGGGAAATTGCCGGCTCTGAAGTGACGACCGTCCTCGTGGCTGCAGCAGTGTCGTTACTGCTGGCGCTGACAGGACTCGCGCTCGCCTGGCGACTCTACAACGTCGCCGAACCGACGGAACATACGGCGGCGCTCGGCCCGGTCAGAGACGTCCTCTACAATAATTACTATCAAGACGAGTATCAAGTGTGGATAACTGACCGTGTGACTGGCTTTGCTTCCTCGGCAGACCGATTCGACCAGGGGCTTGTTGACGGGATTGTTAACGGTGTCTCATCGGTGAGTCTGGCATCGGGCAAGCAAATTCGCCAGATTCAGACGGGGATCGTGAGTAACTATGCAGTGTTGTTGACGCTCGGGCTGACGGCGTTGCTAATAGTGGTAGGTGTGATGGGGGGGTGGTTCCTGTGATTATCGAGGCGCTTCTCGCGATGACACTCGCGGGAGCAATCGCTGTGTTCCTCGCCCCGAACAGGTATGCCGGCCGACTCGCGTTTGCGGTGAGTCTGCTCCCGCTCGGGGCGAGTCTGTGGATGTGGACCCGATTTGACGCGGTCGGGAACGCGCTGACAGGCGGAGAGATCGCGTTCCTCACGCGGACAGATTGGCTGTCTGTGGCCAACTACCAACTCCAGTGGTACGTCGGTGTCGACGGTGTGAGTCTCCCACTGGTAGTCTTGACGACGTTTCTCACCTCACTGGCGATCGTGTCGGCGTGGACACCGATCAGTGAGCGAGCCAGCCAGTTTTACGGGTTGATGCTGTTCATGGAAGCGAGTCTGTTGGGCGTGTTTACGGCACTGGACTTTTTCTTGTGGTTCGTCTTCTGGGAGGCTGTCCTGGTGCCGATGTATTTCCTGATCGGTGTCTGGGGCGGCCCACGGCGAAAGTACGCCGCGATCAAGTTCTTCGTGTACACGAATATCGCGTCGCTGGTGATGTTCATCGGATATATGTCACTCGTGTATTCACTTCCGATCGACACGTTCGGGCTCCCCGAAACCACCCAGGCGATTGCAGCCGGCCAGTTACAGCCGGTTTACGATATCCCACCCGACACTCTCGCACTAATCGCGTTTACGGCGATGTTTCTCGGATTCGCGGTGAAAGTGCCTGTCGTCCCGGTTCACACCTGGCTGCCTGACGCCCACGTTGAAGCGCCTACGCCGGTGTCGGTGATGCTGGCTGGGGTGTTGTTGAAGATGGGGACGTACGCGCTGTTGCGATACAACTTCACAATGTTGCCCGAGCAGGCGTCAGCGCTGGCGGTGCCGATTGCCGCTATTGCGGTAATTAGCGTCATCTACGGCGCACTGTTAGCACTGGGACAGCGCGATCTCAAACGCATCGTCGCGTACTCGTCGGTATCGTCGATGGGATACGTCATCCTCGGACTGATCGCGTTCACCGAGTTCGGCGTTGGCGGGGCGACATTCCAGATGATCGCTCACGGACTCATCTCCGGACTAATGTTCATGGCTGTCGGCGTGTTGTACAACGCGACTCACACGCGTATGATCGGCGATATGTCGGGGCTTGCCGACCGGATGCCTGTCGCCGTCGGGATTCTCGTAGCCGGGGCCTTCGGCTATATGGGACTGCCGCTGATGGCTGGCTTCGCCGGGGAGTTTTTCATCTTCGTGGGGTCGTTCGGCTCAGCGGCAGCGAGCGGATTGATGCCGATCCTGACGGCTACCGCGATGTTCGGGATCGTCATCGTCGCCGGATACCTGTTGTGGGCAATGCAGCAGACGCTGTTCGGTCCATTCGATTTGGAGCCCGACTACGAGATCCAGTCTGCGCCGATTCACGACACGCTTCCGCTGGCGGCTCTACTGCTGGCGATTATCGTGCTGGGCGTCCAGCCCGAGATTTTTTTCGAGATGATCCGTGATGCGGTTGTTCCCATCCTCGAGAATGGGGGTGTCTCATGACTACCGTCGCCGAAACGCTGCCCGATTGGTTCGCAGCAGCGCCAGCACTGACGCTGGCCGGGACTGGATTGATACTGCTCATTATGGATGCAATCTTCGATGAGCCATCTCACACCACGTTGACGGGAGTGAGTGTCACCGGGAGTGTAGTCACCCTCGCGGTGAGCATCTCCTACATGCGTGATTGGCTGTGGAACCCCTCTGATCCAGGCGGACCGGTCTTCCTGTTGGCTGATGCAATCAAAGTCGACGGAATGGCCCTGTTTTTCACCGCCATCTTTGCGTCTGTTACGTCGCTAGTGATCGTGGCGTCTCACGACTATCTCGCGGGCAGAGAAGACGCCGCGGAGTTTTTCTCGCTGGTGCTATTTGCCGCCACGGGCATGTCGCTGATTGCCGTGTCGAATTCGCTGGCAACTGTATTCGTGGCGCTGGAGTTGACATCACTACCCAGTTATGCGCTGGTGGCGTTTCTCAAGGATAATCGAGGCAGTTCTGAGGCGGGTCTAAAGTACTTCCTGATTGGTGCAGTGTCGTCTGCCGTCTTCGTGTTCGGTATCTCGCTAGTGTACGCCGCCACCGGATCGCTGGTTTTCGGTGATGTCGCCACAGCGCTGGCGACCACTGACTCGCTCGGCGGAGTCGCCGGAATCGGGATCCTGTTTATTCTGGGAGGTGTCGCGTTCAAGACCGCTTCCGTTCCCTTCCACTTCTGGGCCCCCGAATCCTACGAGGGGTCACCCGCACCGGTGTCGGCGTTTCTCTCTTCAGCCTCGAAAGCTGCCGGGTTCGCCGTCGGATTTCGTGTGTTCTTGGGCGCGTTCCCTCTCGAGACAGCCGTCTCTATCAACGTGGACTGGGTGGTGGCGTTTGGGATTATCGCTGTCATCACGATGACGA
>JAQCMZ010000108.1 GCA_028274825.1 Haloferacaceae archaeon | reverse complement strand
TCTCGTCGGCCCGAGCCTCTTGTTCGTCCCACCGCACCCCCGAGATGACGCCGTCGATGTCGTACTCCTCTAAGGCGTCGTTGAGCGCGACCGTCTTCAGCAGGTGGTTCCCGACGTAGGTGTCCAAGAGGAACGGGAACGTGTCCTCCTCGAACTCCAAGATCTCCCGGATGTGGTGCTGGTTGTGCTCCGAGAGCGCGTCGACGGGAATGTCGTCGCCCGGTTCCAGACCGTGTTGCTCGACGTAGGCGCCGACGTCGTCGTTGCGGGCGTACACCAGATCGATCTCCCACTCGTCGGCCCAGTGCTCGACGAAGTCCGTAATCGAATCGAAATGTTGGAAGTGGTCGATGAAGACGGCGGTGGGCTTCTCGTAGCCGTACTCCTCGGCGACCTGGTTGATGAAGTACAGCGTCAGCGTGGAGTCCTTCCCGCCCGTCCACATCACTGCGGGGTTGTCGTACTGTTCGAGCCCGCGGCGGGTGACCTCGACCGCCTTCTCGATTTTGTGCTGGATCGACGGGTAGTCGTCCGGAGTTTCTCCCTCGCCGTCGGCGTGATCGACGTCGACGCTCGCCGGGAAGTCGTCGCTCATACAGCAGAGGTGTCTGTGAGAGAACCAATAGGCCTTCTGAATTCTTCGTGGCAGCCCCAACTCACGTGAAGACAGTCAATCCGCGAGAACGCAAGCGATATGTCGGTTCATATACAGGCAGTGAGTATGGGATTATTCGACCGGCTTCGTGGTGATGATGCTGGACGTGTCGTGTTCCTTGGTATTGACGGCGTGCCGCTGGATCTCGTCGAGGACCACCCCGATGTCTTCGAGAACCTGACCGACATCGCGGAGACGGGCTCCGGCGGACGCTTGGAGAGTATCGTCCCGCCGGAGTCGAGCGCCTGCTGGCCGAGCCTCACGACCGGTGTGAACCCCGGCGAGACCGGGGTGTACGGCTTTCAGGACCGCGAGGTCGACTCCTACGAGACGTACGTTCCCCTTGGACAGCACGTAGAGGCGACGCGACTGTGGGACCGCGTCACCGACGCCGGTCGCGACGCGACCGTTCTCAACGTTCCGGTCACGTTCCCACCGTCGACACGAATCCAGCGGATGGCCTCCGGCTTCCTCTCTCCAGATCTCGACGCTGCCACGAGTGACGAGTCACTTCGTGACACACTAGAGCAGTTCAACTACCAGATCGACGTCAACGCCAAACTCGGTCACGACGACGACAAGACCGAGTTTGTTGAGAACGCACACGCAACGCTCGACGCGCGGTACGATGCGTTCTCGCATTACCTCGACCAGGACGACTGGGACCTGTTCTTTGGTGTATTCATGAGTACTGACCGGGTGAATCATTTTCTTTTTGGTGACTACGCGACCGACGGGGAGTACGCCGAGGCGTTCCTCGAATTCTACCGCACACTCGATGAGTACATCGGCGAGATCCGCGAGTCGCTCGACGACGACACCACCCTAATCGTCGCCTCTGATCACGGGTTCACGGAGCTCACCCACGAGGTGAACTGCAACCAGTTCCTCGCTGAGGAAGGGTGGCTCTCATACGAGAATGATGACCACGAGGCACTCACCGACATCGACGACGAGACACGCGCGTACTCGCTCATCCCCGGCCGGTTCTACCTCAACGTGGAGGGCCGTGAGCCGGAGGGTGTCGTCCCTCAAGATGAGTACGAGGCGACACGCGAAGCGCTCATTGCGGATCTTGAATCGCTGACTGGTCCCGACGGTCGACAGGTGTGTAAGCGAATCGTGAAAGGCGAGACGGTGTTCGATGGTGACCACGACGACATTGCGCCGGACCTCGTCGTCATTCCTGCCGATGGATTCGACCTCAAATCTGGCTTCTCGGGAAAAGACGCGGTATTCACCGAGGGGCCTCGTAACGGGATGCACAAGTTCGAGAACTCGCTGCTGTATTCAACAGACCCTGACCTCAACCTAACCGACGCGAATCTCTTCGACGTAGCACCGACAGTCCTTGAGTTGATGGACGTTGAGTACGACCCGCTGGAGTTTGACGGGAGCAGCCTCACCTGAGTGATCACCTGTCACGCGCTCAGAGAAGACCGCTTCTACTTTTTATGGGCGCAGAAGAGAATCTAATCCCACAGCCACTGAGTGGTCTTAGTTTGCGGGGCCGTGCCAGAACAGGCCATCCACCATCAGAAGATAACAAACGCCGACCGAAACAATGGTTGCCACAAGACGGGCGCCAACGGCGGTCCCGACCCCATAAGCTGTAAAGAGAGTCATCGGGATGAATGCTAACACGACATCCGGATGCTGGTAGCCGTCGGTCATCGAAGATCTTCCTCCACTCAGTCACCTCGTGTTACCCACGTCTCGAAGTCGTTGTGCGAACGGGCGAGCGCGAATCGCGGAGAATCTAGTGAGGAAATCTATCTCTCGTCCGGCAGCGTGGGTGACAACAGCTCTAATCGAGTGAGTGACGCCACGCCCGACAGCTCCGATAGAGTCCGGTCGGAGAGAGATGGTTTCCCATCGACTCATGAAAAAAATGTATTTTCGCCAACCTCATAAAACTAATTAGATATAATTACCAGTCTACTCCATGTAACCTAACTCACGAAGCTTTTCTGCAATCTGGCGAGCCTCGGAGTCAGAGATATCTTCAGATGATTCCATCTCTCGGACCACGACGTGTTTGACAAACTCTTTGACCGAGTTGAATGGCTCATCTTCAATGTACGCCTCGACGTCCGCGACGAACTCTTTTCGGAGAGAGATGGTCGTATACTCGCTCATTGATCGGTTGTCGTTGACCGGGCTTGATAAACCTAATTAGCTGTAATTACGAGGTTATTCGTAGCGATCCAAGTAGTCCAGATCTTCTTCGGCTAGCACGAGTGCCGTGTCATTTATGATGGCTTGCCTACCAGTTTCGTTAATGACTGATGAGCTTCTCTGTGCGACGGTGAGCGTCCGCGCCGTGATACAGAACACTCACGGGGAGGTGCTGACGGTACAACGGAGCTCAGACCACGACTGGGAGCTTCCTGGGGGTCGGCTCAGTTGGGATGAACCTCCACGGGAGGGACTTCATCGAGAGATTCGCGAAGAAACTGGCCTAAGAGTCGAAATTGCTGAGATTGTGAAGGCGAATTCGTGGATCAGCACGGCAGGTGACGGACGATTTGCGGTTCACTATTACTGCGAGACAACTGACAACGGTGTCACACTCAGCGACGAACACGTCGACAGTGAATGGGTTCTTCCCGAGCAAGCAGAGCAGTTGTTGTGTGATTCACAGATAGATGCTGTTCAGATCACAATGGCAGAAACGGATAGTACATCTGAGAAAACGACCCACCCATCAGCAACTCAAGATTGACTGAGAATATAATCCACCAATTTTTGTCAGTAGTCACAATGGTACATCATTTCAGCAAGACAGGCTGAGTGCCTCCACATTCGAACTGAAGACAGTTTGCGATATCCCAGGGGAAACATTCGTGCGCCTGAATTCTTACGTTCACTGCTCGTTGTCAGAATTATTATCTGCTTCTGCTGAACTAGTCGGTTTCCCTTCGCCGATATAATTCCAATTTTCCGTATCTAAACGGCCCTCAAGGTATGCTTCGCCATCTTCTGTGATCATACAGACGCCGTTTCCAAGATCATTAACGAGGCCCTCATCAGCCAATTTTTTACCGCGACGGTGGACCTGCTGTCGAGAGTATCGAATTGGGCCTTCACGCTTCATTTTGGTCGGTGAACCAGATTCGTGTTCGGACAAATATTCTAGAATACGGTCATCTACCGCAGTCATCCAGTTACCCGCATATCTCATGACTGTATTTCATACACCAGAGTCTATATTACGGCCGCTTGTTTCTTTTGAACACCCCCGTTACATTAAGGTGACACTGGTGTCTTAGAGAGACTACAGAGCCCGATTGACGAACCCTTGGCTCGCGAGAAAGTGTAGAAACCCCGGCTGCGGTGCGCCAACACCCAGCCGGGACGGGTTCTGTGCGGTACCACAGAACCATGCTAACCAACCCAGCTGCGGGGCTTAAGCCCTGCGAGACAACCACGGAGTCGTATACCTACAAAGGCAGCTGTCGCCTCTGTGAACAGACCGCTAGCGGCTATGACGCCGCCTTCGGCGGTTCGCTTTGTTCCACGTGTGCGACCGCGTTTGGCGAGCTCTACACCGACCTTGTGGAGGACCGCGATGAATAACTCGTACAGCCTCCGGACCGATCGCAGCCACCTCTCCCGGATCGCACTCGATACACGTGACCCGCGGTGTCAGGTCTGTGGTGAGACTCTCCACGAAGGCGACGACATCACCGTCTACGCGTACCGCCCAGCTGGCGAGCCCACCTACGAGATTGGCTATCTCATGTGCGGCCACGACATCCACGAACATCCGACCGTCTTCACCCGCGGCGTTCGTGAACTCGTCGTCACCGGCCACATCGGCAGCTGTGCGAACACCCGGACCCAATCAACGACCTGGATCCTCCTTGAGCCGACCATCGTCGTCACGAGCGCTACCACACACACGAAGCCGCACGTCCACCCGGACACCACAACCCCACGGACGCCCACCCAGCCCACCCACCACGAGCCAACACCACTCCTCACCGCTGTTCGCGAACAGACGCGTGCTGATGGTGGTCCGCGTGATGGAGGGTCGGAGTAATGCGGCCCGAACGACGCCACCCCGCAGCCAACCCACGGTGATCGCCGGTGCGGACACGCCAGCCTGCGACCCCTGAGCGAGGGGTCCACCTCGTCACCGACGAAACAGCCACATCGCCAAACGGACTCGTCTGTTCAGCAGTCACACCACGACGGACAGAGTGGCTTCCAGACCTGCTCGCCGAACTCAGAGCACACACTAAAGCAACAATCCGAAACCACTCCACCACCGGCTCGTGGCGGACAAGCACCGCACTCTGCTCGCGACTCCACCCCAGGTGGAACTCCTTCGACGACGCATGGACCGACGACATCGCCGAAGCGGTCGCGTACACCCACGCGATCACCACACTCGCGACCACCTACGACACAACCGAGGAACTCTCAACGTACCACCAGCACCGCCGCGCTGACCTCGTCGACACTGTCGAGTCCATTGGGACTGGTCGTGGTCCCGTCAACGCCGGCTTGGGAGCGCTCGCCAAGGGCCCGGTCGCACTCCATCGAGAACTCGATAGTGACCCACGCGTCATCACACTCTTGCTTGATGGGGCCGCCTGGACCAGCCTCAAGGATCGCCGCACCGGGGTGCGCGCGCTCGCGACGATCGCCGTACTCGCACACGGGTTTTGTGTTCGGGTCGGTGTCTCGCCGGCCCTCCAACGACACCTCACCGCGCGGTATCCACAGTGGACCGAGGCGCATCTCGATCTTACTGAACGCCGGGATCGGTCCCCCACTCCGGGCCACCACCAGCAGCAGTCACGACGCGTCGCCGACGCGTGGGCAGCCATCCGCGATCTCGAGACGGAACCAACGAAACGCCACTTGTTGGGGTGTCTCACCGACGAGGACGCGCGCTCGTATGCTGACCTCGCGAATGAGCCCACACTCGACATCGCTGAAGGCACCATCAGCCGGTATGTCCTTGATCTCGAAGCGCGCGACCTCGTCACGGTCGATCGGCGTGGCCAACGGAACAC
>JAQCMZ010000106.1 GCA_028274825.1 Haloferacaceae archaeon | reverse complement strand
GGAGTGTCAGGTGTCCAGACTGCCACGCGAGCACACCGTTGGAATCGGTGTGCAACCGGTCGACGGGTCGTCTCTTGGGAGTGGCTACCCCGGGACTCCTCTCGTCTGTCGTGCTCGGATTCCCCGTGTTGTGTTGGCCACGGGGAGCCCGGCAGACTGCGACAGACTCGGAGTGACTTCCTCTGCAACTGTTCGCCCCCGATGCTTGGTGTGTGATTCCCACATCGGGCCACACCCTGGCCTGTTTCCAGTGTGGGCGGACACTCGAACCGCTGTTGGGCGCTCGGCTACACTGGGGTCGTCCCCAGTGCACCGACATTCACATATACGGCAGTGTGGAACAAAACCAGTCCGCAATTGGCGCTGTGACGGCGCGTATCCACGTCGTGAACGGCGTGGGAATGCGCCTGTTCAGCATATAACCGTGTCGGCTTCACCCTCGGGGTCAAGTGGTTCGAGAGACTCCGTCTCTCGTCATCACGGAAGACTGCGTCTTCCGAACGACCCCGAGGCACTCGCCTCGACCGCCTGTAGAGTCTGTCATCACACTCGAGACAGACCCGTGGCAGGTTCTGAACGCACCGAAAAGATTCCCAACAACTGGTATGCCGGCTTCAACGATTGGTGAAAACACAGACGCTGAATGCCGCCTGAAGCCCGTACCGTCGTTTGAGACGGGCTCAATTTCGTGGTCGGGTTGAATCCCAAACCCGTCTCACCGGAACTGTCAACCCACATATAACGCCGTGCCGACGAGGATGCAAATGAGTGCGACGCCAATACCTAGCCACAGCGCCACTACGGGGTAGGCAAATGCCAGTGCAACGAGAAACGACATCGCGAATAATAACAGGAGGATAACGAACGCCCCTTTGAACGTATTCTGTACCCACGCCGTGACGACACGCTGTGCGAGACTCATCTCTTCGAAAGCTGGTGGCTCTTCGGCTCTGTCGGCAGCACTGGCATCGGAATCGCTCATGTCTGTTTGCTCGCGAGCGCGAGATAAAATTTCAGGGGTCCAGCGACAGGATACCTGACCGGCGGGGGCTACAGACCAGCACGACAAAACCCTGTGCGTGTGGGCTGTTGAGGCACATACGACAGCCCGTGATTTTGAGACGAGTGCGACGAGCGACCGTCTCCCGGCATATCTGTGGTATCTGACCCAGTCTCCTGAAGCCAGTTTGTGTTGTTCTCAATGTCGGCAAGGTGAAACCACGGGGCAGCGAGTGACACGTATGGACGGTCGTCGGATACGTCGGGTCTGGAGACGGGTGTTTGACCTCGCGTGGCCAGTCATGGCCGGACAAACGTTCCGGACGGCAATGCGAACGAGTGACATCATCATCACGGCACTGTTTTCGCCAGCTGCGGTGGTCGCGATCGGGCTAGCAGATCTGTACGCCCGGTTCCCGTTGCGGATCGGTCTCGGGTTGGGTGGTGGTGCGATTGCGCTGTCCTCCCAGGACACTGGCGCGGGGGCGACTGGCACGCGTGACGAGGCCGTGACACAGGCAATCCTCATCGGAGCGATTACCGGAGTGCCGTTTCTGCTGGTCGGACTGTTTGTCGGTGAATTCGCTATCGCCGTCTTCGGTGCCAGCGACGAAGTAATTCGGCTTGGCTCAGCGTATCTGGCAATCATCTTTGTGACTGCGCCCGCTCGACACGTTGCATTGGTCGCTGCTCGGGCTCTTCAGGGGAGTGGCGACACCAGAACGCCGATGTACATCAATATCGTCGCGAACAGTCTCAACCTCTCTGGATCGATAATTCTGGGATTGGGGTTGTTCGGGGCGCCGCGATTAGAGATTATCGGCGTCGGAATCGCGACCGCCTCGGCAAACGTCTTCACCGCCATCCTGTTACTCGGGGCCATCTCTAGCACGTGGACGACCGCAAGTTTCGCCCGCTCGCGAGATTTCACGATTGCCAAACAACTGATTCAGGTATCGGCCCCGCGAATGGCAGAGGGACTCGGGGCTGAACTCGCGCAATTTCCGTTCAACGCCCTTCTCTTGGGGTTCGGTGAGGTTGTCAACGCGGGCTTTCAGATCGGTCGGCGAGTGTATCAGCAGGTAACACAACCCCTGTTGCGGGGCTACAACATCGCTGCGTCTGTTCTCGTCGGACAGTCGCTCGGAAAGGATGACGCTGAAACAGCCACCTTCGACGGCTGGGCAGTCACCGGTCTCGGAGTCGTATCTGTCGGGAGTGTCGGGATTGCGCTGGGTGTCCTTGCGGAACCGATTGTGACTATCTTCACCACTGACGCTGCGACAGCGCAGTTTGCCGTGAATTTCACCCGGGTGTATGGGCTCGCAGCAGCGGCATTAGTCGCTTTTTCGGCATTATCAGGATCACTCCAAGGGGCCGGCGAAACTCGAATTCCGCCATTCGCCCGCATTTCGGGAATATTCGGGTTCTTCCTGGGAGTCTCGTGGCTTCTCGGCCGAACCCTCGGTTACGGGCCGGTTGGCACGTACGTGGGTATGTTTCTCGCGTATCTGTGGATGGCACTGGTGGCCACCTGGGGCTTCACGGGGACCAACTGGGCCGATCGTGCCGAGGCGATGATGGCGGAACGCGGAACATTGACTCTTGACCAGCAGGGGAGCGGTACTCCGAAACCCCAGGCTAGCAGAGACGGCCAGGATTCACCAGAGACTGATTCCGGAGATAATTCGAAAGTGGGTGGGGACTGATCATTCTGCGAGCTTGTTCAGTGGCTTGAGAGCACCCAGCAGCCTGGTGATGATCCGCCTCCGAATCAGCAGGGCGAGAAGCGTCATATTCGGCGGCTGTCGGCCCATTCAAGTGCCGGGCGCGATAAAACGCCGTATGAATATCTCGGATATTATACGCGCTTCCGTGACAATTTTTCGGCGGAATCCGGGGGAGTTGTTTCCGTTGTATCTTCTCGGACCGGCAGTCCCGGCGATTGCCCGTCTCGGGGCCATTTTCGGGGCTGCAGGCATTTACCTGTACTTGGAGACGACCGGGCGACTAGATACCGCTCGTCAGGAGTTAGCCGGTCTGGATCTGGACCCACCGTCGACTGATGCAGGTCCAGAGGCGTTTCGAATGTATGCGGAGAGTTTACTTCCGGTGGCAGAGACGGTGTTTTCGCCGCTCGTGCTCGGGATAGTGGTCCTATCGGTCGCCGTGTCGATTGGGATCGCGGTGGTAGCGAACTCAGTCGTCGCAGCGGGCCAGTTCCGCGCGTGTCTGGCCCGTCTCCGCGGTGACCCAGGAATTGCGGCCGGAATTGCTGGGGCTCGGCGGTCGTGGGTAACACTCCTGTTACTGCGATTGTTCGAGATCCTGCTGTACGTCGGGATAACTCTGCTTGCCGGCGGAGTCGTCGCTGTGACCACACTCATGAGTAATGTGGTGGGTGCGATTCTTGCGTTCCCGGTGGCAATTCTGTGGCTGCTCGCGCTGATCCTCATCCGGGCCGTGTTCACCTTCGCTCCAGTGGCGGCAGTCGTTGAGGAATCCGGCGTCGGAGAGTCACTTCGCCAAACCGGGAGCTTCATTCGCTCGAATCCGGCGGAGGCACTCGGCTACTATGTCGTTGCCGCTGCGGTCGGATTCGGACTCGCGTCGCTGGCCGGGTCGCTGGTGTTGGTTGAGGCGCCGACGCTGACCGCCATCGCTGGGTTTCTCGTGGCTGCGCCGTTTCTCGACTTAGTGAAGACTGGAGTCTACAGTGATCGGACTGTGGGGATCTCTCCACCAGCCCGCCCGACGGGGTCGATACTCACCGCGCTGAAGCGTGGAGTTCGGCACGGCTGGCGGGAATTACTCAACTTTGTGGGCTCCCGGTTGGGTCTCGTCGCGCTCGTACTCGGCGTGGGAGTCGCGGGATTCTGGGCCGGGTGGCGCATCGCGACACCGTACGTCGGCGTCGTGGAGACATCGATCTCGACACGAATCGCAGGGACGATTCCCCCCGCAGAGGCACTCGAGTATGCCACCAACAACTGGAATGTGGCTGCCTCGATGGCGATGGCTGGTCTCGCACTGGGAATTCCGACAATCGTGGCTTTGCTCTTCAACGGCGTTGTGCTCGGTGCGACCGCCCGGCTTGAAATCCGACTGGAGGAACTCGTCGCGTTCATCATACCACACGGCGTGTTCGAGATCCCTGCGCTGGTGTTTGCCGGAGCACTCGGGATTCACCTGGGGATGAATTACCTGGGGCTTCTCCGTGGGCAGCGAAGCCGGACAGCCTTTGCTGGCGATCTAAAACAGGCATTCTGGGTGTTAGTCGGTGTGGCAATCTTGCTCGTTATCGCCGCGCTTATCGAGGGATTCGTTAGCCCGTTTTACTGGCAGTTCCTGCTTTGACGGCCGAAGACACCGCTGTGTCTGCACCGAGGCGCACGAGACCGGGTCGACGACACACTGGATTGACATCCTCCCCGCTCTGAATGGCGGGGCTTTCTTTCTGCACCTCTGTAACCGACCAGTAGCGTCTCTGGAATCAGCACGCTTCAAGCTCTCGAGACGCGAGTATGTCACCAGTAACAACCACTATTACTCTGCTGATCATCAAAGTGAGTGTATGGCCGATCACCAGGTGGGGGACGGCTTCGAACTCCTCGAGACGACAATCACACAGATTCACGCAGCCTTCGAGTCGTCGGCAGTGACGGCCGAACAACTCGTCGCGGCGTATCTCTCTCGGGTCAAGGCGCACGATGATACTCTTAACGCGATTATTTCGGTGAATGATGACGCTATCGAGCGAGCCCGGACTCTCGATGCGACATTCGAGTCTGACGGGCTGGTCGGGCCGCTCCACGGGATCCCGACGATCGTCAAAGATAATCACGACACGACAGATATGCCTACGACAGCAGGATCTCAGCCTCTCGCGGAGTTCGTGCCACAGCGGGACGCAGTCGTCGTCGAGCGTCTCAGAGAGGCAGGCGCAGTAATCGTTGCAAAGGCAAATCTCCAGGAGTTGTCGTTCGGCGTCGATTCGATAAGTTCGCTCGGCGGCGCGACACGGAATCCATACGCTCTGGATCGCCGGCCAGCAGGGTCCAGTGGTGGAACGGCCGCGGCGGTCGCGGCCAACCTTGTCACAGTCGGGACCGGAACAGACACCTGCTCGTCGATTCGCTCGCCGCCAGCGTTCACCAATCTCGTCGGTATCCGCCCGACGATCGGACTCGTGAGCCGAACAGGATTGGTTCCGCTCTCGACCACGCAGGACACTGCGGGACCGATCACACGGACGGTCGCTGATGCAGCGCGGCTCCTTGAGGTGATGGCTGGGTTCGACCCTGACGATCCCGTCACAGCGACCGGTGTCGATCGAGTGCCGGCGAACGGATATACAGACCATCTGGACCCGCACGGACTCGATGGGGCCCGGATCGGTATCTTACGAGATCTGTTCGAGATCAGCGATACCAAATCTCCGGGTGCGGACACTGCCTCGACTGTCACTGCGACAATCGAGACGGCTATCGAGAAGATGGAGACGGCAGGAGCGACTATTATCGACGGTGTGGATCTCGTCGATTCTGCGTTCGTCGAGACCGCGCGGGTAGTCAGTGCGGAGTTTCAGCGGGATTTCAACGCGTATCTCGCCGATCGGTCCGAGACACCTGTCGACTCGCTCGGCGAACTGGTCGAAAGCGGGGGCATGGCGTCGAGTGTCGAGCGCCGAATCCGTGAGGCCGGGATCCTCGAGACCGATGCGGACTCACCCGAAGAACAGCCACAGTATCTTCGTGCACTCACCAGACGCACGGCGACTCGAAAAGAGATCATCGCTGGTCTCGTCGCAGATGATCTCGATGCGGTCGTGTATCCGCCCTCGACGGTTTTACCGGTGGAAATCCCCGACCATCAGCCGTTTTCTGAGATGCGCTGTGAACTGGCAGCTCACACTGGACTCCCGGCGATTGTGCTGCAAGCTGGCTTCGCTCACGAAGAGATCCCGGTCGGGCTCGAACTGTTGGGACGCCCGTTTTCCGAGCCGCGGCTCATCGAACTCGCATACGGGTTCGAGCAATTGACCGATCTCAGGCGCCCGCCCGAACAGTTCGTCTGACAACCCGTTTCCGTCGTAAAGATTATTATCGGCACCCGACGAGTGGCTCCTCTCGTCTCTACGTTGAACAATCACACCGTTGGATCAAGCACGGCAGTCTCACCCGAAAGCTAACAAGTCCACCCGTCGGCGCAGATCACGCTCTCATAGGAGTGTCCGGCCACGCTCATCTCGAATTCACTCGGTGAGCGCTCTCATGAAAAACTCCCCGACACGGTCAGCAACGACGGACTCGTAGCCAACGAAGGAGTGATTGGCAGACAGTTCCACCACGTCGTAAGACAACTTTCGAGCCTGCTCGATAATCGACTGCCAGTTGGCGGTGGTATCCTGGCTTCCATAGATTACTTGAACTGGCCCCTCGATTGTATCGAGTGAGTTCACGATGTCGCAATCGGGATTGACGTCAGCGGTCGGTGCCAGAACACTCGTTCCTGCCAACTCAGGCTGCGATGTAGCCGTGCCAAGCGCGACCCATCCGCCGAAGGAGTATCCGAACAATCCCACGCGATCGTACCGTTCGACTGCCCACCCGACCGCAGCATCGATATCGGCCGACTCTCCGTATCCGCTGTCCCAGGCGCCATAGCCAACTCGGAGACAATCGATACCGTACGGAGAGAGTGTGTCACTGACTGCTGTCAAGCGCCGATCTCCACGGTGTCCCTGGTGGTGTGGGTGTGGCGGACAACTGACGACACACGCGTTGACGCTCGAATCGGAAGCGACACCATCCTCAGCCCCGTCTCTCGTCTTCGTCCTGTCTGCTGGAGTCCCGTCTGTAGGCTCCTCGTCGGCGTTGTCGAGTACAGCCCGAACGTCACGTCCGCCAGGAATCAAAATAGGGGTCGACACGCTGTCACCCCTCGAGAGTGTTCCACGGAGCGGCGTCGAAATCGACCATATAGATATCCTGCTCGAGAGCGTCAATTCGGTCGATTTCGGCGGCCGAAAGCTCCAGGTTTTGTGCGACCCAGTTCTGGATAACGTGGTCGTGTGAGGCGGCCTTTGAGATTGGGGCGATCATCCTCTTGAATAGTAACCACGCGAGGCTGACTTGTGCCGGTGTCGCCCCGTGGGTGGCGGCGATATCCTGTAGCAGCGGGATCTCGGTTACTGCATTCCGAGCAACCGGCGAGTGCGCAACTAGCCAGTGGTCGTCCTCGCGGGCGTAGTCTCGATGCGTTTCCTGCTGGAACAGCGGGTGACACTCAACCTGATGGGTGAAGATCTCCGCATCGAGCACCTCCTGTGTCTGATTTAACTGCTCGGGTCGGAAATTCGACAGCCAGACGTGGTCGATCACCCTTTCATCGACCACCGTATCCAGCGCGGGGAGTGTCTCTGTGGAGTCGTACGTCCGGATTGGCCAATGGACGTACGGCAGATCGTTTATATCGACACCTAGCCGGTCACGACTCTGTGTGGCCGTCCGGATGACATCTTCATACTGAAGATTTCCCATCCGCAGTTTCGTCGCGATGAACAACTCGTCAGACTGGTAGTCTGACCGCTGGACGCCCGCGGCCACGTCGCTCTCGTTGTGATACATTTGAGCGGGATCGATATGCCAGTCTCCCGTCTCGATGATGCGTGTAACTCCAGATGCACATTCGTAGCCACCCTCGAATTGATGGGTGCCATCTCCGAGTCGGTCGAGGGTGGCCTGCATGATCGCAGGTCCGGGTTCGGCCGACCTGAAGCCATCGGTCACCGGGAGACGCTCTGGCGGCTGCTCCGAAACGGTTTTCATAGGCCCTCTCGCACGCATAGTATGCCGACGGAACCCGACACGGGTTACGACCCGACATTAGGTCAGAAGTTTATTTTCGTCACAGGCGGGGTAATGTCCGGGCTTGGGAAGGGGATTACCGCCGCAAGTCTCGGCCGACTACTGAAAAACGCCGGCTTCGACGTGACGGCCGTCAAAATCGATCCGTACCTCAATGTTGACGCAGGGACGATGAACCCATTCGAACACGGAGAAGTGTATGTGCTGAAAGACGGCGGCGAGGTTGACCTCGATTTGGGAAACTACGAGCGGTTCCTTGGCGAGGATATGACGTCCGATCATAATATTACGACAGGGAAATCCTATCAATCAGTAATCGAGGGCGAACGGGCGGGTGAGTATCTCGGAAAAACCGTCCAGATCATCCCACACGTGACCGACGATATCAAACGGCGGATCCGGGAGGCTGCCGAGGGGACAGACGTCTGCCTGGTCGAGGTTGGTGGAACAGTCGGTGACATCGAGTCGATGCCGTTTCTGGAAGCCCTTCGACAGTTCGCTCATGAAGAAGACGACGAAGATATTCTGTTCAGCCACGTCACCCTGGTTCCGTACTCGAAAAACGACGAACAAAAGACAAAACCCACCCAACACAGCGTCAAAGAACTCCGCTCGATCGGGCTTCAACCGGACGTCTTGGTGGGGCGGTGTGACAATGTACTCAAGCCGTCGACGAAACAGAAGATTGCGCTATTTTGTGATGTTCCTACCGATGCGGTGTTTTCCAACCCAGACGTGGAAGACATCTACCACGTTCCGCTGCGCGTCGAAGAGGAGGGTCTCGACGAGTACGTGATGGAGCAACTCGGATTGACTCCGGACGCGCTCCCCCAACGAGAGCGCTCCTCGGAGTGGCGTCGGCTGGTGACTCGTGACCGAACCGGCGAACTCGATATTGCACTCGTGGGGAAATACGGGCTCGAGGACGCGTACATGTCTATCCACGAGTCGCTGAAACACGCCGGAATCCACACCGGAATGGGGATCAACACACGATGGGTAGCCTCTGACGAGATGCAAGCCCGTCACACCGATCGCCTGGAAGACTCAGACGCGATTGTTGTCCCCGGTGGGTTCGGCTCGCGCGGGACCGAGGGGAAAATCGAGGCAATTCGATACGCCCGCGAAAACGGGATTCCGTTCTTAGGGCTGTGTCTCGGCTTCCAACTGGCGGTCGTCGAACACGCTCGCAACGTCGTTGGGTTGGAGGGTGCTCACAGCGCGGAAATCGACGCCGAGACGCCCCATCCTGTGATCGACTTGCTGCCCGACCAGGAGGACACCGAAGACCTCGGTGGGACGATGCGGCTTGGCGTGCACGAAACCCAGATCGAGACTGGCAGCCTCGCACACGCCGTATACGGCGACAGATTGTGTGCCGAGCGGCACCGCCACCGCTATGAGGTGAATCCAGCATACATTGACCAACTCCAGACTGAGGGACTTGTCTTCTCGGGCGAGAGCGGTCGTCGGATGGAGATTGTCGAGCGCGGAGACCACCCGTTCTTTCTGGGGACACAGTTCCACCCCGAATTCCGTTCACGGCCCGATCGAGCGAGCCCGCCGTTTGTCGCGCTGCTGGAGGCCGTCCTCGACAGTGCCGACACGACTCCGGGGGTGACGGTCTGATGGTCGATCCTGAGCCGTTCGTGTCAGACGCCGTCGAAAAGATCCGCGCAGAGGTCAATGACGCCGATGCCGTCATCGCACTGTCGGGTGGTGTCGACTCCTCAGTCGCCGCCACGCTGGCGTATCAGGCACTCGGAGACCAGCTGACACCGGTGTATGTCGACACTGGATTGATGCGAAAAGGCGAGACGGCAGGAATCCGTGATACGTTCACATTCATGGATTCATTGCGGATCGTCGACGCACAGACGCGTTTTTTTGACGCACTCGAGGGAGTCACCGACCCCGAACGGAAACGGGAGGTGATTGGTGAGCAGTTCATCCGGGAGTTCGAGCGGGAAGCGGCCGATGTCGGCGCCGAGTATCTCGTCCAGGGAACCATCTACCCCGACCGGATCGAGTCTGAAGGCGGGATCAAATCTCACCACAATGTTGGCGGGCTCCCGGAGAGAGTCGACTTTGACGGAATCGTCGAACCGGTCCGAGACCTGTATAAAGACGAGGTGAGAGAAGTGGCCCGTCAACTCGAGTTAGAAAGCGTCATCTCCGAACGGATGCCGTTTCCCGGTCCTGGACTCGCGGTACGAGTCGTCGGCGAGGTGACGCGCGAGAAGGCAGCTGTCGCCCGCGACGCGTGTGCCGTCGTCGAGGATGAACTCACGGAGTATGACCCCTGGCAGGCGTTTGCAGCCGTCCTCGGCAAAGCAACGGGGGTGAAAGGAGACAATCGAGTCCACGGGTGGGTCGTGGCAGTGCGGTCCGTCGAGTCGCGTGACGGGATGACCGCCCGGGCACAGGAACTCGACTGGGAGACGCTCCAGCGGATCCAGAGCCGTATTACCGGGCAAAACGACGCCGTCTCCCGGGTAGTCTACGATATCACCCACAAACCACCCGCCACAATCGAATATGAGTGAGATCATTCTTGCCGGTCCCGACACTGAGGCGATTGGCACGGCCTTAGAGACTGCCGGTGCGTCTGTCGTCCGGATCTCTGGATCGATCACGACGGCCGTGCTTCGCGAGGCCGGAACCGAGACGGCTGATGTGTTGATCCTCACTGATGTGGGTGAAGCCACGGGGATCCCGCTCGCAAAAGAGATTAATCCCGACATTCGGGCAGTCGCTTACTCAGAACTGTCACTCCCCGAGTCGATGAAAGGAGTCGCCGATCTCGCAATCGACCCGAATGTTATTGACCCAGCTATCGTCGCCGACGAGATCGTCAACCAGACACCCTCTGATCGGCGCTGAGTTTCCCAACTGTGAACCCACGGTCTCGCTGATTCCGTATCACATCGGGCCACCGGCCCCCCGTCGGTTATCGCCAGGAATCGAAGCGTGGCCAGGGATACCGTAATGATAAAGATGCTTAGTTGTTGTGTACCAATAGAATCAGTGTGTAGTTACGGGCCATGTTAGGATGCGCTATTCACGGCCGCGAGCTGACATCGTTGAACGATGCCACAACAACACGGCAAACAAGCGAGTCCTCCAGCCCCATCAAGAGACACTAGACGAATGACTGGACACGCACAACCGGACAATGTCATCCTTATCACAGTCGATTCACTCCGTGCGGATGCGATAGGGACGTATAATAATTGCCAGCACACGCCGACACTCGATTCACTGGCAGCCGAGGGTGCAGTGTTTAATAACGCGTTTGCGACGGGCAACTGGACGCCGTTTTCGTTTCCGTCTATCCTGGGGTCGCGACCGGTGTTTTCAGATACGGGCCGAATTGGCGTGGACGAGACACCGACACTGGCGGCTGTCCTCTCGGATGCTGATAGAGAACTCGCGACAGGGGGATTCAACGCAGCAAACGGATTTTTGACATCACACTGGGGATACGACGAAGGGTTCGATCAGTTCGAACCCTTCGTCGCCGACACCAGTTCGGATATCTACAGCCGATACCTGGCGACACATCCCACTGTCGAAGCGTGGATCCAGTTGGCGAGTTCATCCGTGCGCCGGTTCCGGTCGTGGCTGGGTCGCGGGTCGACTGACCGTCCGTTTCTGGATTCGTCTCGAATGTTCGATATTGAATCTGCGTCCGTGGAGTTCATCACCGAGTCATCGACACCATTCTTTCTTTGGGTACATTATATGGATGCACATACACCGTACGTCCCGGCTCCGCGATATATCCGTGAAGTCTCCTCGGATGTCCTCGGAACCCACCGGATGCTTCACGCTCACGTGCGCACTGGACTCGGGCGGACCGTCGACGAGCGGACGCTCGATGAACTTCGCACGCTGTATCAGGCGGCTGTCCGCCAAGTCGACGCCAGTATCGCTCGTCTTCGCGAGTCGCTTGAGTCTGCGGGAATCAAAAAAGAAACAGCGATTATCGTCGCGGGTGACCACGGCGAGGAGTTCCAAGAACACGGCCATCTCGCACACTATCCGAAACTGTATGACGAACTGATCCAAGTCCCACTGATAATTCACACGCCTGATGGCCCGTCACGGCGGATTGACCGGCCGACCGGTCTTGACGCAATTCCGCCGACAGTGACGGATCTGTTAGGTGTTGATCCCGCTCCGGAGTGGGCTGCCGACTCGACACTCCCAGCTGTGAGAGACGACAGTGATGAACTCCCCCCGAGTGAGCCCGTAGTGTCGGTTGCGGTCCGTGGTGAAGAGGTGACCAAACAGCCGATTCCACGATCGCTCGGCGACGGACAATTACTCGTGAGCGTCCGAGACGAAGAGTGGACGTATATCGAAAACATCGAGACAGGTGTTCAACAGCTGTACCACCGACCAACAGATCCGGGACAGCAGACGGATCTCACAGCCGACCCATCCCTGGAGGCCCGCCAGAAAATCGACACATTCGGCTCACTGGCACGCCGACACGGGAAATCGATTCACGGCCAGACTGTTGACAAGACAAACGCGGATGTCGATGCAGACCTGTCCGCACAACTGGAGGCGCTCGGATACCGGTGATTTTCGCGCGCTTTTTCTCCACGTTAGACCGTCTGATTGCGCCTCGTCTGCGGCGGTTTGTCGCAGTCGGAAGCGTCGCCGCAAGTGTCCAGTTTGTGTTGCTGTGGGCGTTTGTCGATATCGCAAGTGTCGAGTACCGAATCGGAGCGGCTATGGCTATCGAAACGACGATTATCCTCTCGTACATTCTGAACAATTCGTGGACATTTCGCGGGTCACGTCACTCAGGCCGGGCGAGCTATCTCGTTGGACTCGCAAAGACGAATCTCGTCCGCGGGAGTTCAATTCCCATACAACTCGCAATCCTGTCTGCTCTCGTCGAATGGTTGAGTGTCTACTATCTTCTCGCTAACGGCTTCGCAATCGGGATCAGTGGGCTGTACCGCTATTTCCTCGATTCACGCTGGACGTGGAACTGACGTGAGACGACAGCTGACCGCTTTTCCCCCGATTTTCAGAGCCGATAACCCAAACAGAGCGGCTTACGGCGGTGTACGGTGGAAGTCCCCGCCTGGAGCGCAGCGATGACGGCGGTTACGAGACACTGCCGCTCGCACAGCAGTCCACGACAGAACCTCTCTGGCTGAATTCGTGGGGGAAACGATTGTGAACTGAACTTGGCTCCACGTCCCCGTCTCAGCACGACTGGGGTTTTTTCGCGTGCAGCCGCAATTACAGACATATGAGTCTTGATCAACACCGAGACGCGGCTTCACAGTTGAATCCGGCACCCGGTGAGATAGAAACCGCCGAACTCGTCGTGACAGACGATGTGCTCGTGAAACTGTTTGCTCTGGGCGAGGGAGCGGAACTCGACCAACACGAACATGCCGAATCGACGAACGTGTTCCACGTGATTGAAGGAGAGGTAACAGTAATCCAAGCTGGTGAGGAAGACCACGTCGGTGCTCCGGGTGTTGTCCAACACGACCGCGGCGTCCCACACGGAGCACGCAACGACACCGACGGCGTGGTATATTTCACTGCGAGTCTCTGTCCACTCCCCTGATAATTGTCGCGGTCAGCCACGACACCCGGCGTGTCACTGCAAAGTCTCTCGGGCAAATTCCGAGGCGTCCCGTATTGCCAGTGTTATCCAGACCCAGGCGGATGTAGGCGGACACAGGCGGATGCAGGCGGACACGGGCGGATGCAGGCGGATGCAATATCTATGTGAGTCGCTGGATTGCTTGAGAGTACAGAATCCGTCGTTCGTGACTTGCCAGGCTTCACTCTCTGAGCCGTCTCCCGAGACACTCGCCTTACTCTCCCTGTAGAGCAGGCCGCCGTCCCGACTGTCGCATCGTTGTCGTCTGGTTGATACTCCTGTAGCCTTTCCCGCGGTGCTCAGACTCAGCCACCTTGCACAACTCCTCGGGAGTCCGGCTCACAAGCCGGTTGGATGATCGTGAAACGCTGTTTCCAGCCCCCACCCGTCAGCCACATCTCGCAATGACTGAACACCGAACGTCTCCGTGGCGTAGTGACCGCCGAGAAATACTGAAATCCCGGCTTCACGGGCCTGGTGGTACACCTTCTGTTTCCCCTCCCCGGTGACGAGCGCGTCGGCGTTGTGTGCGACTGCTTCGTCTAGCCAATCAGCCCCGCTTCCAGTCACTACTGCAATCCGACCGAGACTGTCTGGACCGAAAGGGAGAACCTGAGTCGATTGATCTCCCTGTTCGAGTGTATCCAGCCGGGTTTTCACCGTCTCTCCCGAGATCCCTCCAGTCGCGGTCCCGATCGTCCCGGCGTGGACACCCCCAATATCGCCGAAAGACGCGCGTTCTGTCAACTCTAACAGGTCGGCCACGCCCGCAGCGTTTCCCAGTTCCTGATCCCCATCCAGCGGGAGATGTGACACGTATAACGCGCAGTCGTTTTTGATGAGCGGCTCGATACGACGGAACGTTCGCTCAGTAATCCGGTCGATCCCACCCCACGAGAGCCCGTGATGGACGACTAGTATGTCGGCATCGTCGGCGACTGCGGTCCGTATCGTCGCTTCCGCCGCATCAACCGCGAATACAGCCGTCTCGACGGATGCCTCTCTGTCACCCACTTGAAGACCATTCATACTCGCGTCTACGTCGGCGTAGGCTTTGGTATCGAGCCGAGTGTCGAGTCTCTCGGCAAATTCGGCAACTCGCATACCGTGACACTCGCCTGCCAGCGGCTTGTACCCGGCGGCTCCGTTGAGTAACTAATCGGGGCTCCGAGACCGGTAGCGAACACCTCTCGACTCAACTCACCGGAATTGTGTCGTTGATCCCTGAGTGTGACTAATCCTGGGCGAACCCGCCAGCGGAATCGCCGGTATCTGAGTCCGCCTCACTCGGGGGGTGAGAGCCCTGTGGTGGCTCATTGAACTCGGGGTCGAACAGTTCTAAAGCCGTGTGGATAGTGTTCCAGTCGTCTTCGCCAGCAGCGTCTCGGAGGGATTTGGTGGGTGCTGCAAGCAACTGCCCGACGAGAGCGTCCGCGAGGGATTCGACCGTTTCGCGTTGGCCGTCAGTCAGCCCGCCTTGGGCTTCCAGTTTCTCGATTGCTGTTTGTACCTGGTGGGTTTTAGCGCGCTGGGCGCCCTCGTGCATCTTCCTGATAGCTGTGTCTGCTCGTTTTCGCTTGAATTTCTCGAGAACTCTTTCAAACTCGGCGTCGATTATCGATTCGACCTTTTGAGCAGCCTCTGCTCGGCGTCGTTGTGTTTCGTTTGTCACCGTTTCGAGGTCGTCAAGATTGTACACGACGACACCAGAGAGCTCCTCTGCGGCAGGGTCGACGTCACGCGGCTGAGCTACGTCGATACAGACGAGCCCATCTGCCGGAGTGAGGTCCTCGTAACCGACGACCGGGTCCGCGCTATTCGTCGCCGATATGAGCACATCTGCGTCGATATTGCTCAGCACCTGTTTGAGATCGACCAGCGGAATCGAGGCCGCATCGGTCTCGAGTTCACTGGCGACGTGTTCGGCCCGGTCGAGTGTTCTGTTGGCGATGACGACGGTTTCAATGGACGCACTGTCGAGAGCCCGTGCCGCGAGTGTCCCCATTTCACCAGCGCCGATGACAACTGCACAACCGCCGTCTAGGTTGGCTCGGTCTGCAGCCAACTCTACTGCCGCCGATCCCAACGAGAGTGTCCCCTCGTTGATCCCCGTCTCGGTTCGTGCACGCCCCCCGACGCGAATCGCCTTCGTTACCGCCTCTTCGAGTACAGGCCCGATACCGCCGGCAGACCGAGTGGTCTCATATGCCGATTGCACCTGCCCGAGAATCTGGTCTTCCCCGAGAACGAGCGACTCGAGACCGGCAGCGACTCGCATCAGATGGCGGAGTGATCCCTCGTGGTCGAACCGCTGAATTGCCCCGTCACGGACGTCCCAGGTGACTGTCTCGAGAGCCTCACGTCCGGTGGCCGCGTCGTCAGTTACGACATATGCCTCTGCTCGATTACACGTTAGCAAGGAGAATGCTTCCTCGACATCGTCGCGAGCAAGAAGATCTGTAACTGTCGCCCGCCCCGAGTCTTGGCCGGCGGCCTCGATTTCGGTGATTGAGGCGCGAGAGTGAGCCACACTCACCCCTGTTATCACACCTGTGTTTTTCATTCTCTTGTCTCGCGGACGACCCGGTCCGCTAGTTGGCGAGCATTTGCTTTCCCCTCTTGTAAACCCTTCCAAACAGTCGAGTCTCGAACTACCGCGCGCACCGCATCACGACGCTCTCCTGGGGAAACACCGGCTGTCTTCAGTTCCTCTCGAAGCGTGCCGGTCAACTCTGCCATCGCTCCCGCCCTCGACAGCTCCGTTTCGACCTGCTCACGGAGGTATCGGGCTAATGCCGGTGACGACCCGCCAGTCGAGATAGCAACCGCCACAGGGTCGTCACGGACTGTCGCAGGCACGACGACGCTGTCGGCCTCGCGGTCGCCAGCCCGGTCTGTCCGATTAATCAACGCGCCATGGTCACGAGCAGCCGCTTCGACGGCAGTATTAACCGCTGGATCGTTTGTCGCAGCCACCACGAGCGCTGGGGTCGTGCGGGCGACCCACTCGGAGACAGTGTCGGGAGTAGGAGCAGCCCTGATTAACCGCACTGTTCCACTGACTGCTCCGGCAGCAGGCTCAGACTCCATCTCAGACTCGGCCGTATCTCCGGGGTTGGATTCGGGGGCAGACTCAGATTCGGATTCAGACTCGGATTCAGATTCAGGTTCTGACCTAGATTCGGGGGTAACCTCTTTTTCAGCATCTGATTCCGACTCGGATTCAGACTCAGCCGTTTTCGAATGAATATCAGGCTCTGTGAGAGTACTGAATCCGTCGGCAAAATCCGGGCTGATGACGACGACTTCTGCCTCGCGGGCGAATCGGTTGGCCTTCCGAAATCCGACCGCACCACCACCAACAATCAGCACGGTCTCGCCGTCGAAGTCGTGAAACAGGGGGATCACGTCATGTAGTCACTCCGTGTTGGCCGTCGCGCGCTCGCCGATTCGGATACCTGTCTTCTTGAGGATCCGGGTGGAAAACAGCGTATCCCAGCGGTCATCAGTCATCTCCCAGAACTCTGTCATCGTCTCGCGAACCTCCGCGATTCGGCGCTGACTTTCCTCCTCACTGCGACCATGCGTCATCGCGAAGAAATTGTACGGCCAGACTCCCTCGTGACGGGGGCGCTGATAACAGTGAGTGACAAACTCGAGTGACGCGACCGCAGTGCCGACCTCCTCGACGTGCTTGTCGGGGACATCCCAGACGGTCATTCCATTTTCCGTGTATCCTAGCGCGTAGTGGTTAGGGATCACGCCCACCCGTCGCACTTTCGCTTCGGCATTGAATCGCTTGATTGTCTTGACTACCCATCGGGAGTCCACCCCGAGTGCGGCTGCCACGTCTCGATATGGAGTCTCCGTGGTTGGAAGCCCGCCCTGGATCTCGACGATCAGGTCTCTTTCGGCTGGTGTGAGACTCGTGCGGTCAACTGGGCTTACTGTCAGCCCCTGCGAGGAGAGATCAACGCTTCCGTCAGGGACCGGCCCGTCGAGACGGAATTTGGCACCGACGTGAAACTCCCGCTGTTTCGGGAGATTGTACGTCTCACCGCCAGTGACTCCCTCGATTTCCGAAAGTACCTCTGCGACGCGGTCGCTCCCGTCTTTATTGGGGTCGGGGTGGTCGGCAACCGATACGACGAACCACATATCTAACACGGGGTGTTCCCGCTCGTAGTTGTGTGC
>JAQCMZ010000100.1 GCA_028274825.1 Haloferacaceae archaeon | reverse complement strand
TTTCGGCTCGTCGTCCACCTGTGGGTACAGAATATCGGCCATCTGAGTGATGACACTCTGGAGGTGAGAGATATTCGTCTCACCACCGAATCCGTACAGTGCCTCCATCTCAGAGAAGTTGGCCTCTGATCCGAGCTCGAATCCGAGATCCTGGACTGCGCGGCTGTCCGATTGACGGTAGACAGTGGCGTCACCCTGTTGAGGGTCAAATCCCAGCGCGAGCAGCGACAGCAAGTAGTCTCTCGCGTGAGTGTCGATTTCATCCCACGTCATTCCACGGGCAGAGTGAGCCTCCAAGTCAGCAATGAGCGGATACACATCACCGCCCTGCTCCTGATGCCAGATGAGCTCGTCAAACACGAGTTTGTGGCCGATATGTGGATCACCGGTCGGCATGAAACCCGACAGCGCAGCGAATGGGTCGCCAGTCCGAATCGCCGCTGCTACGGCATCGTAATCACGGTGGCCGAAGATCACGCCCCGTCGCATCAGATAGTGCGGCGATGCGATGTCGGGAAGCACCTCGTCAAACTCCTCGATCCCGAATTCCTCAAACAGTTTTCGGTAATCTGCGACCGCTGATGATCCCCACGGGTCGAGAGCGACATCGTCGGCACCCTTCGTCCCGCCATCGGCGACGGTCCGATCGATATCGTCCTCGGTGTGGGCGTCCTCGGGCATATGAGTAATTCTGTCGGATATTTTAAAAACCGTTCGTTAGCGAAGTGGCTGCAGCCGGCACACTGCGCCGGAGTTCAGGGCGTGAGTCGCCCGACTTCGAGAAACGATATCGACTCGCCAGCGAGACTGAATATCATCCGCTTCCGGACGCCGCCAGCCAGCCGGACATCTAACGCCAGATCCCGGGGGTCGAACACGTGATTCTCGCTGACGACTCGGATCAGGTGCCTGGAGTGGGGGAGGTCATCAACGTGGTCGATATCGCGATAGGTGCGGAAATCAGAGCCAAACTTGTATCCTGTTTTCGGGACGAGATTGGCAGCTCTGAGTCGCTCATACACCTGCAGGCGACGGTCGAACCGGTCACCCTCGACAGCACGACCACGTGTGACGATCGCACTACGAGCATCTTGGATTCGCTCAGTTGTCTCGGATGCGTCAGTGTCTGTCTCGGGAGTGTTCTGCGGGGTGGTGTGGTCAGCATCGTCCGTTACGGACTCTGAAATCGAGAGGAAATCAGCGCCGGCAAGTGATGCAGCCTCGAGTAGCGACAACTGGACAGCTCCGCCGAACGAGTCGCCACGGGAAGACACTGGTCGACCGTAGAACCCGTGATTGTACAACTCTGAGGGGGCGTCCCAGACGACGACTCGGTCCTCAAGAAGGAGGCCAGTCAGATCGGCCGGCGGTCTATACGGTGTGTTGCCGTCTAACTCGGGACGGCTAGCGGTGAAATACGAGATGTCACTTTCCTCATCTACGACAGCCAGCGTGAGTCCGGCGAGTCCTGCAGCAGTGAGCGATTCACGTTCACCGAGGACACGTACCCGGTGAGCGACAGCGCCTCCGGGGTCAGCACCTCGCTCGTACACACTGAAGTCGGTATCATGAGTCGGATCAGCACCAGAGGTGGCGCCGGGCCACGACTCTTTTACAGGTGACAGATAGAAGCCCCGGTCACGGAGATCTGTATACACGAAAAATCGTGCGGCAAAGCGGTCGGCTACACCCGCCGACCGGGCGAAGAAACTCGAAAAGTCGAGACTCTGGCCGTCGACTCTAATCGAGTCGAGATCTCCCCGAAAGAGAAGATGTGCTGCCTCCACCCGTGACAACGCAATCTCGTTCCCGCCGAGGGGTCGGCCGTAGCCGCGAGAGTCGTGAAACCGTTGACGGGCGTCTCCCGCAAGATGAACTGCGTCGCCTCGTAACTCGCCGTCGAGTGTCACACAGTAGATGCGGCATGCGTGCGGCTAAAACTTGTGCGTTCGGTTCCGTCGAACTAGTGTCAGCGTGACGGTCGAGTCGGCTGGTATCGACTCGACGAGTCAGTCTTCGTCGATGAGAGACGTGTTACAGAGAGTGAATCCCCGAGTAAACTGTCGGCGTTTGTGAGGAGTCAATTTGGGCACTGTCTATCGCTCAGACGTACCTGACGTGGTATGAGTGAGCTGAGCAGTCGGCGGTGTCGGTGTCACTGTCAGCGAGAGTGATCGACTGAGACCGTCTGGCTTGCTCGCACCGGCATGATCGGGAAGTCTGGGAACACAATCTCGATGACGAACTCCAGCGACGCTGTCTCCGGAGAGCCGAACACACCGACTGGGACAGTGGTTTTTCCGTCCAGATACAGGGTTTTTTCACTCATCTCGACTCCATTGACGGTCACCCGGATCCCAGCACGAGCGCCACCGCCGAGATTTTCGATCGACGCCTGCTGGAGACTGTTGTCGCCGCGTGTGATTGTGTCTGGAAACTGGCCCCATTCGACAGCGATTCGGGGAAGTTCAGCGGCAGCCGACGTGATACGTTCGGCCAGACTATCGCCGAGTCCTGCAGCGTTCAGTTGCGGTGGATCTGCAGTCGCGACAGCTGCCGGTGAGCGAAAGCCGGCGTTTGCGAGTCGCTCAGCCCGAGCATCGCCGACACCGTCGATAGCCGTCAGTGGCACGGCGGCCCGGGCCACACCGTGTTCGACGCGGGCCTCCACCCGAGACGCCAGATTGGCTGCCCGAGGGCCCGCGAGCCGGTCGAGAAACTCCCCGAGTGCCGCTAGCAATCGCAACGCATTTTGCCGGATTACCCACGCGTCTGAGCGGAGATCAGATGGGGTCGTTCCATCAGTGGCGGCAAAGAGGATCGCGAGCACTTTTCGATGCCCTCCATCGAGTCGCGTTTCATGGCCTCTGAGTACTCGATTAACCGCATCTGCCTCCGCAGATCGAGCCGAGACAGAGTCAAACTCTGCCGCCTCAGCAACCGTCTCCAGAAGCGTGTCAACGTCAAGGGTGTCCTGCTCGGCCAGGGTTTGGAATCGGCTGGCCGTCTCCAACCGTAGATAATACTTTGACGCGAGTCGGCCCAGTGTCGTCGGTTCGACACCGAGGTCGTCGGTGGCTACGAATCCATCCTCGATAAGCGATTCTAACACGGCCGTGACCCGCCCACGAAGTCCTTGTTCGACACCGTCGGTACTGTCGAGCCCGTGTTGGGCGGGGTCTGAACGGGCGCGAACGTGATAGAACGTGTTCTGCAGCCAGTTCATTACATCGTCGATATCTTGGAGCGTCCCCATCGCAATCTCGGCGTTGAGGTGTGCCGAAAGGTTCTGTGGGAGACGGGACTCGATTGCTTTACCCTCCCGGAGTAAGCGCCGGTACTGGTCAGCGTCTGATCGGTCACAGACGACCCACCCGTAGCCGATATCGTCGTATTCTGGGCGGCCTGCCCGCCCGAGCATCTGGAGAACATCCAGCGGCGAGATATCTATTTCTCCTTCAAGCGGGTCGTGATACTTGGTATCCCGGATAACCACACATCGCGCTGGTAGGTTCACCCCCCACGCCAGTGTCGATGTCGAGAACAGAAGCTGTATTTTCCCCTGCCGGAACCACTCTTCGATTTGATCGCGATCGTCTTTTGCGAGCCCGGCGTGATGAAAACCAACACCATCCGGCACCGACTGGCGGAGAGTGTCGTTCGCGAGATCCGAGGCGGCAGTGTGCAGGTCGAAGTCACCGCGAGCGCCCATCGGGATGTCTCGTTCGGCTATCTCGTCACGGGTTTTTTTCGCGGCCTGAACAGTATCCTGCCGAGACGAGACGAAAACAAGTGCCTGACCATCATCGCGTATATGCGGCTCCGCGAGATCTAACGCGCGATAGAGGCGACGATACTTGTCCGCGAAGGAGTTCTCCCCGTGGGAGTAGGTCTTCACCCCAGTCTCTAACTGGACAGGCCGGTGATCGTCGCCAAAATCGAAAGTGGTCTCTGGAGGTGCATCAAGCCAGTTTGCAATATCAGCCACGTTTTTCATTGTCGCCGACAGCGCCACGATCCGCGGGTCACATAGCCGACGGAGCCGCGCAACAACGACTTCCAAGACACCACCACGGTGGTCTGAATCGAGGAGGTGGACTTCATCGAGAAGGACGCTGTCGATCTCGGTCATAAACCCATAGCGAGATGAGTCGTGTTTTCGGGTCGCTGAATCGGCTTTCTCGGGCGTCATCACGAGAATATCTGCTCGCCCGGCTCGGCGAGTGTTGAGATCCCGTTCACCGGTCACCACATACACTGAGTAACCCAGTTCTTCAAACCGGTCCCACTCGCTTTCTTTCTCGTTTGTGAGCGCTCGCATCGGCGCAATGAACAGCGCTGTCCCGCTCGCCTGGAGAGTTCGGCAGATTGCCAACTCGGCGAGTGCTGTCTTCCCAGAGGCGGTTGGCGCCGACGCGACTACGTTGGCGTCGGTATCTAAAATTCCTGGCAGTGCTTCGCATTGCATCCGGTTGAACTCTTCAAATCCGAAGGCATCGGCGAACTCCGGGATCACCTCTGATACTCTCCAGGGTGGCTTGGACTCGCGGATGCTCTCCATTGATTATGAGAAGGGAACCGCTCGGTGAAAGGCGTTTCTCATGGTTCTCGATTCTTCAGTCGGCGGAGCCACGCGGGGAGGAGACTCACCGCTCGAGAGTGACTGAGACAATTCTCAGCAAACACCTGTCGAGTTGCTAGGAGTACACCAGACCGACGTTTGCTTCTCGGTCGTGTTATAAAGAGCGAGGAGAATACCTGACCCTTCAGGGTCAGGATGAATCCGACACTACCCTACGCCAACCACCATTCGATTGCACAACTGGATATTCCACGACTCAATCCGAACAGTTACAATAGAAAGCTACATAACTGGTTATGGAAGCGTTCCACGATGCACATCCACCGAGCGACAATCCTCAACCACAGCCAAGTGGCTGAGATGCTCGACAGGCACGCGTGGAGTGCCAGCAAACTCTGGAACGTCGCAAACTACCACTCCCGTGAAGTATGGGATGAAACGGGCGAGATTCCCAACGACTCGGACTTG
>JAQCMZ010000096.1 GCA_028274825.1 Haloferacaceae archaeon | reverse complement strand
AGCCATTCTGCTCGGGGTGTCGTCGGGCTAACAGATTTTCCTGGACGGAGTCAGACTCAACAGTGCGCTGTGTTGATTGTCGCGGTCTGGTCGAATTCAGCAATCAGGTCTGGCGATGACAGCGAGATGGTCGTCATGATACTGATCCAACCGACGCGTCTCTAACAGTTCGAAATCGGCCTCTAATTCGGCTGTGACCTGCTCAAACACGTCCGCTGGGGCTGCCGTCACGTCCTCACTCCGAGCCTTGATAGCAGTGATAAGCCGGCCGTCATCGGCAAGAAACGCTTGATTACGCACAGAGACAGTTGCCTGCCCCCGTGTCGCAACATCCTGAATAACTGCATCGACATCTGCCTCGACAATATGGGCATAAGTTTCCGGCTCACGGGCGTCTTTCAGCAGAGGGAAAAGCCGAGGGCGGGACTCAACAGCCGGGAGTAGCTCTCGGATCGGTCGGGGGGCGAACTCGACGGCGTAAGTCGGCCCCGCGAAATCAGCGACATGGCTAACCGTCGTCCCTGCGGCGGCTCCGAGATACAACACTGTCGCTCCGGCCTGAAGCCCAGTATCCATCCCCATCTCCAACATCGCAGCGAGTTTCGAGCGACGTGGGTCCCAGGCCCGCCATCCGTCAGCAACGGGTTCACCGTACACGGGTTCGCCGCGCGTCGCGAGACGGGATTCACCGTCGAAATCGTGACGCTGGACGCCATCCGGGAAGTTACTCATCAGTATCGTCCTCCCGGGCACGGATTGTCGCGACGCGGTCGCGAAGGTCCTCGTGAATATCTGGATCGTATGTCCCCCTGTAATGGTCGATCCGTGCAGCGATAGCCAGTTTGCCGGCGAAAGCTCGGGCTGCCGATCCGCGGTCTTCGGGACGAGTCCCGCGAACAATCTTGTGAGTGAATATGGCTCCGTGCTTCGGCGAGGGGGCGTTCCCAGACAGGTGAGCAAACAGAGCATCCTCAGCACCGAGCACCTGGACCGTCCCAGATGGTTTCTGGGCGAGCGACTCCAGCCCACCCGCCAGCGCGATCAGTCGTGCCGCGAGCAGTGGCCCTGCCATCTCGGCGAGATTTGGAGCAACAGCGGGCAGATGGGTCTCGATGTGTGTTCGAAGCGCCTCTCGTTCGTCGTCAAGACTGCCGACCGACGCCGCTAGTTCGGTCACCCGGGTCTCGAGCGGTCCGTCTGGGCCACGCTCGGCAACCGCTTGCGCCCCCTCGATTCCTTCCTCGACATCGTCAAACAACGACCCCGCCCACTCGCTGACTCGCTCAGCGATCTCGTTTGCTGTCCGGTCACAGTCATCGAGGGCTCTCACACAGTGAATCATCTGCTGGTCATCCGCCTGTTCGGCGTCTCGAGCCATCTCTCGGGTCACCGATACAGTGGCCTCATGAAGTCGGTCGTAGTAGTCGTGGCGTGTATCGGCAAAACCACTCTCGGTCGCTACGGCAGGCCACGCGTTTGGGGTTTCTGCTGTCTCATTCTCGATCGCAGATCGAGTGTCCGAGAGAGTCTCAGAATCGACGCCGTCAAACCAGCTGTCTGTGGCTCTGTCCTGTGTCATTGCCAGTGATTTCATCCCGAGTTGTATATGCGTTCCCGATTACGAGATTGGAGACCACACCAAGCTTCGACTCTAGCTTCCCTACCCCAATTTCTGAAGTACCTCGGGGTCAAGCCTCTAGACACTCAGCTCGTACCGCCTGTAGACTCTGCGGACTCGCACGGTGAATGTGAGATATAGTCTGCACGGATCGATTCAGCTCATAGCGGTGATGAGTCGTTCATACTTTACTCGATAAGCATAGATACTACCCACGCAAATGATCCAAAATCGCCGAGTGGAAGATATACTGTCGGTGCAGCGTCGTCACGAGACTGAATACCCGGGGAAGACAAGCCCCGGTGAGAGGAAAGATGCTCACACGAGTTCGACCCAATTCCTGAGAGGAGCCATCTCGACAGAATGGCGGGTAACGACATGAGTGACAGTGAGACAATCCGGTCGGTAGCTGTGCATCAAGACGATGTTATCAGGGCACACGAGGTTACACTCCGGACCAACCGAAGTGTAGTATTACGGGTTACCCCGCCGCTCGAAGGGCGCAAGCGCGCACGCATCCACGAAGAAACCGCTGTCTCCGGATCAGATACCGTCGGTGAAGAGGGCGAATCCAATCCGATTCATATCGAACCGACGGCATTGTTGACCGATGCGCCACCGTATCCAGAGCCGGACGATACGGTACCTGGAGAGTCGTGTGATGTCGAGTCACATCACGACCGACACGAGCGCGCAGTCGATAGTTGGCGGGCTAGTGTCGAAAGCTGTATGACCGATCAAACATCGATAGACGGCCACGGCTCCGTCGATGTGCACGTACTCTAGATATCGATATTGGCTGCAAAACAGCCTGCATGTTTGCCCAGAATACTCGAACTTGACCGGCCGGGCGAGACTTCACAGGCGGTCGAGGCGGATGCCACGGGGCTTGACCCCGTGAAGCCGACAGTTGATGACTCAAACAACGCTCAACAGCAAGGCCGACTCCCCCGCAATAAGATCAATATTCATCAGATAGTGGCTTTATATGTGAACTACGATGGAC
>JAQCMZ010000095.1 GCA_028274825.1 Haloferacaceae archaeon | reverse complement strand
CCCGAGTCGTCTGAGTCTCTCGCGAGCGGGGGAGCCGAGGTGAATCCGGGAGACGATGACTGACCTCGCCGACCGCCGCGATATCGAGACGGCGGTGTACGACCCTGCCGAGGACTCTCGACTGTTGGCAACAGCAGCAATCGACGGAGGCGTCGACTCACCGGCACTCGAGGTGGGCGTCGGGTCAGGATGGGTAGCCGAGCGTGTCAGTGCAGAAACTGACGTGACGGTGTATGGGTCAGACCTCAACCCTCACGCCTGTCAGAGCGCGCTCGAGCGCGGAATCGTAACCGCCCGTGGCAGCCTTCTGGACCCGATTGACACAGATTCTCTCGGGACGGTCCTGTTCAACCCCCCGTATCTGCCGACAGACCCCGACAATGAGTGGGACGACTGGATGGAGACGGCTCTTTCGGGCGGCGAATCTGGGCGTGAACTGATCGAGCCGTTCATCCAGGACCTCCCGCGCGTACTCCGGGCTGACGGTGTTGGGTACCTGCTGGTGAGTAGCCTCGCAGGCTACGAGGAGATACTGACAGCCTGTGAGGCTGCCGGACTCTCACAGGAAACATCTCGCCAGGAGTCGTTCCCCTTCGAGACGCTATCTGTCCTCCGGCTCACCCCCGAGTCGGCGGGTGAGTGACCACCTCCGGGGCTGTGTCAGGACACGGCCGCGAAAGCCACATTCTGACACTGCTGAACCCACTCCCGGTCGTGACTGTCCGGACTCACCACAGGTACACCCGTGAACGTAGACGGGGAGTTTCACCTCGACCCATCGCAATAACCTGTGATAATAAATCGCAGTAGCAAATATTAAGCCCCGGTATCAGTTACAATATACTGATGACAGAATACGTCGCCACAACTCCGGGCCTGTACCCACTCCCGGACTGGGCGAAAGACGACCTTTCAGAGCTGAAAGGCCATCAGAAAGAGGACTTACTCACAGGAGACGAGGGTGGCGAGATTCCCGCCGTCTACGAGGACACCCGTGGTGAGGTGCTGGACGATCAACTGACAGCCGATCTCGACCGGGTTGTCGAGGGGCAACTGCGATGGGACGATCTCATCGCCCACCCGCTGACGGTCCACGATGCCGTGGAGACGGGCGGGATTGTCCGGTATTACGATAACAACAACTTCTATCGCGACCCGAAGGTTGTCGGCGAGTTGGACTTCTCGGGCGATATGGCGACGGAACTCGAACACGCCGCAGAGATCGTCGGCGATGACGCCCCTCTCCAGGCGACACTGCCGGGGCCGTACTCGCTGGCCAAACTGGCCACTGATCAACACTACGGCGACGAGGCAGAGTTCCTCGATGCTATCACCCAGTTTCTCGTGGGCGAAGCCACAGCGCTTCCAGACCACGAGACGCTGTACTTGCTTGAGCCGTCGTTAGTCGAGGACCCGCCAGAAGACGGCGAGGACGCACACGCCAGTGAGGCAATTGATGCCGTTGCGGGTGCCACCGACTCAGACGTCGTCGTCCACACCTACTGGGACACTCTCGAGGAGAAAGTGTACGCTCACCTCATGGACGCCAGGTTCGATGCCGTCGGATTCGACTTCGTTGCCGGTGACCGCGACCAAGCGCTGTACAACATCAACGAATACGGGACCAAAGACTCGATTGCATTGGGTGTTGTCGACGGGCAAAACACGCTCGAAGAAGACCCCGAGACGGTCGTCGAGCGGGTTGAGTGGATCGACGAACGAGTCCCGAACGAGGAGTTCGACCGAGTGTACGTCACGCCGAACACCGAACTGTTCTATCTGCCCGTGAACAAGTCCAAGAACAAACTGACAGCCCTTGCGGACGCCATGGAGGTACTTTAGAATGGCACGTAATCCTGACAATCGAGCGCAATTCCGACCGGCGGACCACCCTAACGACCACTTCCTGATGACGACCGTCGTCGGGTCGTATCCCAAACCACGGTGGCTCAATCGCGCCAACGATCTGGTCGACGACTCTGAAGTTGAGTTTGATGCAGCAGATCTCGAAGAGGCCCACGACGATGCCAGCCGGCTCATCACGGAAGAACACGAGCGGGCGGGCGTCGACGTCGTCGTCGACGGCGAGATGCGTCGGAACGAGATGGTGGAGTTTTTCGCCGAGCGGATCCCCGGCTACGAGTTCAACGGCCCGGTGAAGGTGTGGGGACACAATTACTTCGACAAGCCGTCAGTCGCCGAGAAAGTCTCATACGACGAAACGTGGCTAGTCGATGAATTCGAGTTTACCGATGGGGTCGCCACCCGACCGGTGAAAGTACCCATCACCGGTCCATACACGCTCGCTCACTGGTCGTTCAACGAGGCGTACTCGGACACCGAGGATCTCGCCTACGATTTGGCTGATCTCGTCAACACGGAAATAGAGAAGTTAGTCGCCGCAGGCGCCCGTTACATTCAGATCGACGAGCCCGCACTGGCGACAACACCCGACGATTACGCGATTGTCAGAGAGTGTCTCGAACGGATTGTCGACGATATCCCCGAAGAGATCCGTATCGGTCTCCACGTCTGTTACGGCGACTACGCCCGGATTTACCCAGAAGCTAACGAGTTCCCGGTCGACGAGGTCGACCTCGAACTGTGTAACGGCAGTTACGAACAGATCGAGGTATTCCGTGACCCGCCGTTCGAAGCGGATCTGGCGATGGGTGTGGTCGATGCTCACTCTGCTGAAATCGAACCTGTCGAGCAAATCAAAGACAATATCGAACAGGCGCTGTCGGTCGTCCCCCCGGAGAAGTTGACAGTCTCTCCGGACTGCGGACTGAAACTGCTGCCTCGAGAGATTGCCTACGGGAAGACGAAAAACCTCGTGACGGCCACACGCGAGATCGAGGCTGAACTCGACGCTGGCGAGATCAATATTCCGGCACCGGTTCCGCGGGCTGACTGAGCGTCGCCTTCAGGTAGCAGTTGGTGCCACTGTGATCTTCATTATTCGGAAAAAGCACAACTTGGTGTTCTAAGTCTCGGTAGTGCGGGTTCATTTATACACGCTAGTGTATTGCTAGCCACGGTTATGCAAGACGAGCCCGGTCATCTGACGGGCTGGGCGGGACCATTAATCATGAACTGCGCGTCTGGATCTCAGGCTGGAGTGTTGTGACACGGGCCAAGCAGAAGCCCGCCTGCTTAACGGTGGATTTGACTGACAGCGACTCACACTCTCAGCCGGCGCGACAGCGTCGACCGGCGATTCCGGACAGTACACGCCGAGTCGCTTGGCGTTCGGATTAGCCAGCGACCCCCGGCGCCGAGGTCAGCGGACGGCCACCTCGACGGGCTGACCAGGATCAGTGGCTCGCGAGTCGACCCCGAGAGACTCTGCCGGGTTGGCGAAGAAGTCTTGGAGCCTGTCGACGGAGAGTTCCAAGCTCAATCCGCGCGGATTCTCTCAGATTGAGGGGGGAGACGTGACATCTCCGCAAAATTAAGTCACCGGCAAATCGAGCAACAATATGGATTTAGCGGTTAAGGGTAACGTCGCCCTCACCACGGGATCGAGTGACGGATTGGGATTTGCCTCGGCCAGAACGCTCGTCAGAGAGGGAACGTCCGTGGTTATCAACGGCCGCGACGAACGCCGTCTCGAAACAGTAGCCGACCAGCTCCGCACAGAGGCAAGCGACGGCGTCGAGGTACTTCCAGTGCAGGGAGATCTCACGAAGTCAGACGATATCGACCGGATCCTCGGGACGACACTGGAAGAGTTCGGCCGGATAGACCACCTGGTGACCTCCGCTGGCGGGCCGCCCTCAGGACCGTTTTTGGAGACCACTGACGACGACTGGCAGGAAGCCTACGAGTTGCTCGTGATGAGTGTCGTCCGGCTCACGAGAGAGGCTGCAGAGTCGCTTCGAGACGGAGGAGGGACTATCGTCCATTACCTCTCGGTCGGTGAAGGAAGCGATTCAGGAGCTCGTGTTGTCGGACTCGGTCCGGATGAGCGTGATTGGGCTCGAGAAGACTCTCTCACAGGAGTTAGCCCCAGAGGTGCGGGCAAACGCGGTCCTCCCGGGGGCACACGAGACCGTGCGAATCGAGAACCTGATCGAGCAAGCAATCGAGCGCGGAGATTACGATAGCTACGAAGAAGGGCTCGCAGAGCGGGGACAGAACCCACTGGGCCGTATCGGCGATCCCATGGAATTAGGCAACACTGTCGCGTTTCTCTCATCACCAAAATCAGGCTTTATTACCGGCGAAACGGTGACGATCGATGGCGGGGCGGGCGCATCGAATATCTGAAACACGAATCGTGTGTCCTCCTGTGAGTCTACAGACAATCGAGACCGGATGCATGAGCACGCGAGTTCAGTACAGTGTATTCGCTTCCCTCGGCTAGTTTTGTCAGTCGCGTATCGCCTGCAGAGGCGATATCTCACAGTCTCAAACGGTCGCCCGCCTCGATCGAGACACGGCCGGTTAGAGTATTCAGCGTCAGTAGGACTCGATAGCCGCCCAGCCCCGGGAGCGAGTTCCGTCTACTTGAGTCAAGAAGTGGGTGTTCGGGGAGACGCTACTGCGGGCCACTCAGTTCCGGGTCTGGGTCGGTGACATGCCGGCGACCGCTGTTTCAGCCTAGAGACCGAAGTCAATAGTTCACTCCACTGTATTGTACTGTACTGCACTGCACGGTTCAACACAGTACCCGTTGTCAGACTTCACTCCAGTACAATCAGCATGTCATCCATATCAACGCTGTCGCCTTCGCTGACGGCCACCTGTGTGACGACCCCGCCTCGTTCGGCAACAATGTCGTTTTCCATTTTCATCGCCTCAAGTACACAGACCACGTCGCCGGCGTCGACTTCGTCTCCCTCTTCGACATCGACAGACAGGATGGTCCCTTGCATCTCCGCGGAGACCGCCTCACCGTCGCCGGCGACATCGACACTGTCCTGATCGGTATTGCCCGACTGTGGTGGACGTCCGCGGGGCGGGTTCTCACCGGTAGATTCCGGTTGCGGGATTGCTGGCGCTCCGTGCTCTTCGAGAGAGACTTCAAACCGTTTGCCGTTAACCTCTACAGTAAATTCACGCTCTGTTGTCTCTTCGCTGTCGGTCGGGGCAGTCTCCTGGGTCCCCAGCGTCTCCTGAGCGTCGGCAATCCGGTCTGGATCGAGTTCCTCGTCAAGATACTTTGTCGAGTGTGTACCCTCCCGAAA